>CBFRWL010000144.1:0-6442 GCA_965727025.1 uncultured Sphingomonas sp. | reverse complement strand
CCCTTGTTGCAAGCCGCCGTGACGATCGAGAGCCCAAGCAGCAATGCAGTCGTGCAGACGCGCATCAGGAACCTCCAAGCCGATAGATGAGGTGCGAGGACGCGCTTGGCAACATTGGCATTCGATGCGGTTGCGCGTTTAAGGGCACATGCTTCACGTCGTTCATCATCCCGGCTACGTCTCGCCCGCGCCTAAAGGAAGCCCGTTCCGGTTCGACAAATATGGCCTGGTGATGGAAAGCCTCCGGAGGAGCGGGCAAATCTTCATCTTGCATGAAAGCGTGCCCATGCCGCGCTCATGGATCGAGGCGGTGCATACGCCAGCCTATGTCGAGGAAGTGCTCACCCAAAATGTGCCCAGAGACAAGGAGCGGCGGATCGGCTTCCCGGTTACCGAGCATGTCGCGCGCCGGTCGCTGCTCTCTTCAGGCGGCACGTGGCTGGCCGCAAAGCTCGCATTGCAGCAAGGCTATGCGGCGAACAGCGCGGGCGGAAGCCACCATGCCCATGCGGACAGTGGCGCCGGCTACTGCGTTTTCAACGATCTCGCGATCGCTGCCAACCGCTTGATCGCGGAAGGCGATGCAGGTCGCATTTTGATCCTCGATCTCGACGTGCATCAGGGCGATGGCACTGCGGCCTTGACGGCGGAGCGGAATGACATTTTCACGCTGTCGCTGCACGCCGAGCGGAATTTCCCGGTCCGCAAGGCAAGCTCTTCCCATGATATCGCACTTCCCGATGGCCTCCAGGATGAGGCCTATATGGAGGTGCTTTCCGATATATTACCGGCCGTGCTGGAGGATTTTGCGCCGGACCTGATCCTTTATCAGGCCGGTGTCGACGTCCATGCTCAGGATAAGCTCGGGCGTCTCGCACTGAGCGACGCTGGCTTGGCCGCCCGCGATAGCTTCGTGCGTGATCAGGCGTCGGCGCGAAAGATCCCGATCGCCAGCACGATGGGCGGCGGTTATGGCGATGATCGGGTCGCGATTGCGCGGCGGCACGTCGCCACCATGCTGACACTTGCCAACGCCATGGTGTCGTGCCGTTAACGTAACAGAAAATCTCTGGGCTTATGAGCCGGGCCATGAGCTACATGGCCTCGATCACCAAGGCAGAGCCCGTCGCGATCCAACCGCGCGACAGGCGGTTCAGCCGGCAGCCGCTTGCCAGCCGCTGGTGGCTGAACGGCGATCCTGTTGCAACCGCCTTCTATAATGCGATGTCAGCCAGCTTTCCCGTCGGCGAAGCATTTTTCGTAGAGACGCTGCGCCATTTTAAGGCGGCGGCGGCGCCGGAGCTGAAGGCGGAGATCGAGGCCTTCATCAAGCAAGAGGTGGTGCATTCGCGCGAACATCTCGCGCTCAATCGCCGCGTGGCCGAGGCAGGATATGATATCAAGCCGCTCGAGGATCGGCCCGCGCAGCGGCTCGTGCTGCTCCGCGAAAAGGGCCCGATGGCGGGCCTGGTCGGCACGATGGCCCTGGAGCACATTACCGCGATCTTTGCACATGAAGTGCTCGCGAACCGCCATCATATGCAGGGCGCCGATCCGGAAATCGCGGATCTTTGGCGCTGGCATTGCCTTGAGGAGATCGAGCATAAGGCCGTTGCCTTCGATACGTGGCTGAGTGTCACCCGCGACTGGAGCAAATGGAAGCGGTGGTGGACGCGCAGCAAGGTGATGATATTTATCACCCGGCGTTTCCTGTACGACCGATTGTGCGGAATGCTCGAGTTGCTGCGGCAGGACGGCTTGTCCGGCCCGCGGATATTAATTGCGGTTTTCTGGTTCTCGCTCGCGCGGCCCGGAATGGTCCGCCATATTTTCCAGGGCTGGGCGCGCTACTTCAAGCCGGGTTTTCATCCCTGGGATCATGACGATCGGCATCTGATCGAACAGGATGCCGCCACTTAATGCCCATTTATACGGCTTGGATGGTGACGCGGTTCTGATGCGCCGTTAAGGCGGGGGCATGGACCGGAGCGATGTCATTATTCTGGGCGGCGGGCTTGTCGGGCTGACGCTCGCCATCGCGCTCGACGCATATGGGCTCACTTCCACTGTGATCGATCCTGCGGACCCGGAGGCGCAACTTGCCGCCGGTTTCGACGGCCGTGCCTCCGCGATCGCCAGTGCGTCCTGGCGCATGCTCGAAGCAATCGGCGTCGGCGATTTGTTGGATGGGCAGGGCTGCCCGATCCGGCGCATCGAGGTTCGCGACGGCCTGTCGCGTGAATCGCTGAACTTCCAGTCGGATCAGGACGATGATCCGTTGGGGATCATGTTCGAAAATCGCGCGGTTCGCGCAGCGCTGCGGGAGCGGGCGCTCGCGGCCAGCAGCATCCGCTTGCTGGCGCCGGCGGCGCCGCTCACCGTGGTCCGAGATCCGCACGACGTCACCGTCACGTTGCGGGATGGTCAAATTGTCAGCGGAAGCCTCTTGGTTGGTGCGGAAGGGCGGCGCTCGCCGACGCGGGAAGCGGCTGGCATCCGGGTCGCACAGTGGCGTTATGATCATGTGGCGATGATCGGCTCGATCGAACATGAACGGCCGCACCAGAACATTGCGCATGAAATCTTTTATCCGGCAGGGCCTTTTGCTCTGCTGCCGATGCTTCCCGGCCATCGCTGTTGCTTCGTATGGACCGTGAATGCTGCAGACGCCCCGGCCATGCTCGATCTGCCGGAGCGCGCCTTTTTGGCTGAGATGCGCAAACGGATTGGCGGATTGCTAGGCGAAATCAGGCTCGTCTCAGCGCGGTCGAGCTACCCGCTCGGCTATCATCATGCCGCTACGATTACGGCCGAGCGGCTGGCGCTCGTGGGCGATGCCGCGCACGGCATTCATCCGATCGCAGGCCAGGGCCTCAACCTTGGCTTGCGTGATGTGGCGGCACTCGTCGAGACATTGGTGGAGGGCGCCCGGCTTGGGCTGGAGGCGGGCGACGCCCAATTATTGGCGCGCTATGAGCGCTGGCGGGCGCTGGACTCGCTCATGGTTGGCGCATCTACCGACGGCTTTACGCGGCTTTTTGGGATCCCCGGCAGACCGGCTCGTGCGATCCGCCGGCTGGGAATGGCGGCGGTCGAGAGAATCTCGCCGCTGAAAAAATACTTCATGGCCGAGGCACGAGGCGAACTGGGGCAGATGCCGAAGCTCCTCCAAGGTCTCGACATCTGATCTCGATGCTCTTGCAGGGGCGCGGGAATGATGTTCACCCGAGCTGATTGCGTGCGGGCTCTTCGAGCGGCGTTGCCGCCTCGACGAGCAGGACCGGAACGTCCTCGCAAATGGGAAAAGCAAGCCCGGCGGCACTGGAGATCAGTCTGCTGCCGTCTGCGTCCAGGCGCAGCCGCTGACGAGACACTGGGCAAACGAGAATATCGAGCCATTCTCGATTCATCGGACCATTATTGGAGGGTCGCACCCTTGTCGCTTTCTCCCTGTTCGCGGAAAAAGCGAAGCAGCTGAACCATCAAATCCGCGCGCTCGTTCAAGGTTGGCGCCTCGAGCAGCGCTTGCTTGGATGCAATGTCGAACGGCGCAACCTGCGCCGATCCGTTGATCAGGGTTTCGTCGTCGAGTTTGAGCAGCGCGTCCCAATCGACCCCGATGCCGCGCGCGTCGACGAACCGGCGGGCTTCCTGTTCAAAATCGGCGCGCAATGCATAGGAGAGCGTTTCGTCGGGATCGTCCTTGAACCCGTCGAAATCCGCCTCCACCTGCCGGAACGGCGTGGTGGCATCGATTTCGGACCGGATGCGAAAGCGAGCGATGCCTTCGAGCACGATATTGTACCGGCCGTCGTCCAGCGCCTCGACTTGGGCGATGCGTCCGACGCAGCCGACATCGAACAGCTCCGGCACAAGAGCGCCGTCGCGCGGCTGGATCATGGCAATCCGGCGATCGCGCGCCAGGGCATCGCTCACCATCGCCCGATAACGCGGTTCGAAGATATGCAGTGGAAGATGGAGTCGTGGGAACAGCAGCGCGCCCGCCAGCGGAAAGATTGACAGGCGCTGGCTGACTTGCGTGATCATGCGAATAGAAGGGCGGACAGCCGCCGCCGCTGCGCATTCACCCAAGGGTCGGTGAGGCCCACCGCTTCGAACAGCTTCAGCAGCCGGTCGCGCGCGGCGCCGTTGTTCCACTCCCGATCGCGGCCGATGATTTCGAGCAGCGTGTCGGCTGCACGATCGCGCTCCCCGATCGCCATGAGCCCACCCGCCAATTGATAGGCCGCTTCGAAATCATCGGGATTGGCGGCAACGCGGGCGCTGAGGCCGGAAAGGTCGTCGACCGGCTTCGCCTCCTTGGCCAGGGCAAGTGCCGCCTTCGCCTGTGCGATCACAGGATCCTTGGCAGCATCGCCTTCGACGGCGTCCAGCACCGCCTGTGCCTCTTCGCTGCGGCCGAGCTGTATCAATGCCCGGGCGCGGCCTCCAGCGATCGCGCCCATTTCCGGCGCCATCTCCGCCAGCTGTTCAAAAATCGAAAGCGCACGCTGGGCATCACCCGAGGCAAGCACCTCTTCGCCCATGGCGATCAGCGGAGCGACGTCCTGCTGCTGCTCTGCGCCTTGGACGGGGAGCTGGCCGAGAAGCTGGTCCAGCGCCCGCTTGAGTTGGCTTTCGCTACGCATGGACGTCAGGTCCGCGACGAGCTGCCCTTGGAAAAGAGCGTAAACCGCCGGGATGGATTGAACTCGGAATTGCGCCGCAACGACCTTGTTCGCATCGACATCGATCTTGACGAGCTTCACGCCGCGGCCGGCATAGTCCTGGGCGACCTTGTCGAGGATCGGGCCGAGCTGCTTGCACGGGCCGCACCATTCTGCCCAAAAATCGAGGATGACGAGGCTGGTCATCGAAGGATCGACCACGTCCCGCTTGAACGCTTCGATCGCCTCCCGTTCCGCTGCGCTCATCCCCAGAGTCGTCGCCACCTGCAAGCCTCCTGTCGTTCCGGCCTTATGTGGGGTGAAAGCATGGCTTGCCAAGCCCTGCTGTCATCGCAGGCTCAGATCGCGCAGGCGACGATGATGCCGGCGACGATCATGCCCATCCGGCAAATCCGGTCGCGCAGCGCCCAGACCACCGGATCGTCATGCATCTCACGCCGATGGCTGAGCATGAGGGCGCGCATCAGCAGATAGAGCAACAGCGGGCAGAGCAGCCAGAGCAGCTTGGGACGCGAGTACATCTGCATCACGGTCGGCGAGGATACGTACATCGCGAACACGACCACCGCGTTGGTTCCGGTGGCGGCCGCGAGCGCCCCGAGTACGGCGAGGTCATCCTTCCGGTAATTGCGGTTGGTGGGATCGGGCAGGTTGCGGTCCAGCAAGGACGCGATCTCGGTATAGCGCTTGATGAGCGCCAGTGACGAGAACATGAACAAGGAGAGCCCGAGCAGCCATTCGGAGAGCACCACGCTGCTCGCCACGCCGCCGGCGACGACGCGGATCGTGTACAGCATCGCCAGCGCGACGACGTCCACAAGCAGCCTGCGTTTCAGGTAGAAAGAATAGGAAACGGTGAGCGCGACATAGCCGAGCAGCACCAGCGTGTAGAGCGGCGATATGGCGAGCGCGATCGCAAGCGCTATCGAGGAGAGGATCGGGATAGCCGCGATGCCCGCCTGGATAGGCAGCGTGCCGCTCGCCAGAGGCCGGTTGCGCTTGGTCGCATGCCGGCGGTCGGCCTCGATATCGATCAGATCGTTGAGCAGATAGGTCGCCGAGGCCACCAGCGAGAAGGAGATGAAGGCGAGCAGCGCATCCAGCCATTTGACCGGATCGAGCGAATGCGACGCAAGAACCGGAGCGAAGATCAGGAAGTTCTTGGCATATTGATGGACGCGCAAGGCCCTGAGCCAGACGCTGATGGTCGCGCGTGGGCTTTCCATCTGGTGTACCGTGACGCCGAGTTTGCCAAGCCGGCGGCGCACGCTCGATGTGGTCCGAATGGCATAGGCCGCCTCTGCGTGGCGCCAGATTTCGAGATCGTCGGCGTGGTTGCCGACATAGTCGAAGCCGCGATCGCCGAAACGCTCGACCAGCGCGGCTGCCTTGTTGGCGCCCTTGAGATTGTGGGTCCGCGAGGTTGCGAACACGCCGTCGAAAAGGTTGAGATGGTCGGCGATGGCGTGCGCCTGGGTCTCGTGGCTCGCGGTCGCGAGATAGACCGGCCGGCCCTCTGCCTTGGCCTGGCTGATCAGATCGATCACCGATGCATCATAAGGAAGCGATTGCGGATCGAACTTGCCATGTTCGACGACGAAATGCTTCAGTTCGGCGCGGCCCTGAAGAAGCGCCTTGAATACGCCCAGCGCCATTTGCGGCCGCGATCCGACCAGACCGAACAGCCCCTCCGCCAGCAGATCGGACGAGATCAGCGTGCCATCAAGATCGACCACCAGAGGCCGTCCCGCCCT
>CBFRWL010000143.1:0-6465 GCA_965727025.1 uncultured Sphingomonas sp. | reverse complement strand
CACGCCTAACGACTCAAGAGTTGCCGCCGATTCCTTCATTTCTGCTGCACGCCGCAATCCGTGAACGAGCATCCGGTCGAGCCGGTAATCGGCATTTTCAGACCAGTCCTTGCCAAAGCTCGCCAGCACCTCGTCGGTCACCCCTGCCCGTTCGCAGGCGATCAGGCATTCAGCTGTGAGCGCCTCAACGCCCTTATACATCACGGAACGCAGCATCTTGATGGCAGACGCCCGCCCGACATCGTCACCCACGATGCGAACGTTTTGAAATCCGATCCGCGTTAAAGCTTCGCTGCCATCAGCTGCCTGCGCCCCAGCCAGCAAAAGCGGAACCGACATCAGTTGCGGCTTTACGGGAGCCATGATTGCCGTATCTACATATTTGCCGCCGGCAGCTTCAATGGCGCTTGCAGCGGTGCGTTTGCTGTTTGGCGAAACGCTGTTCATGTCAAAGAAAAAGGCACCAGGCAAAAGATGTTGCGCCGCTTCTATCGCGACCTCGACCGCAGCATCAGCGGTCACCAGGCTGAGGACGAGAGGCGCCGCACCAACGGCATCTGCAAGTTTGCCACAACCCGCGACGCCACCATAATCGACAGGCCGAATGTCGAAGGCACGGGCCGCACTGCCCCATCCGGCAGCTGCCGCAAAGCCGCTTCCAGCCTCCCCAAAACCGATCAGACTGATCATAGGTTGCATAGGGAAATAACTACAGGCATGCTTGCCCGTGGTCCAATTTGAAGGATCAGCAATCCATAAGATTTTGCTTCTTCTATTGGCTAGAGGATATTCTCAGTTGCTCCAGGAATGCGGCTTGCAATGGCGTAGGACGCCATCCGGCCCGCGTTGTCATCCCAATCGTCCTTATCAATCCCAAAGGCGCATCTGCGATCTTTCCAAGCCATTGCGCAGCCAATTCCACCGCCACTTGATCAGCTGACAGCATAGTCAGAAAATCCGTAGTGATCAGCAATTGGCGGATGGCAATTACCGAGCCACACTCGACTGGGACCGAAGGCAGGGCTATGTTGGCGTCTTCGAACATCGCTCGCCATTGTGCGTGAAGCGGTGTTCCGTTTGGCGGAATGACCCATGAATAGGTCGCAAGCTCTGCGATATTGGGGGCTTTTCCTTCCAGCGGATGATGTTTTCGTCCGATGATGATGGGTCGATCGGAAAACAGCGCTTCCTGTTCAAGGTCGGGGCCTGGAGACGGATCACGCAATGCCCCAACCATGACATCCAGTTCGCCATCGCGCAACGGGTCGATCAATTCGCCGAAGGAACCCTCGGTTATTGCGATCCGCACATGGGGATAAAGCGCATGAAATTGAGCCGCCGCTTTTGGCAATACGCGCGCGCGCGAAAGCGGCATAGCGCCAATAGAGATCCGACCCACCTCATGGCCCTTCAACGCCTCGATCTCGGCCAGCCCCGACTGCAATTCAGCACGCGCAAGCCGAAATGCACGGATCATACGGCGGCCGCTCTCCGTGAAGCCTATACCCTTTCCACGCCGCTCGACGAGCGGACGACGAAGAGCGATAGTCAGGTCAGAAATTGCGCGGTGCAGTGTGGGCTGCGACAAACCCGTCGCGACACTTGCCCCAACATAATTGCCCGATTGTGCCAAAGCCAAAAGCGCCCGCATTTGCGCTGCAGTAACGCGCGGGCTCGCCACATGGCCAAGCGCACGGTCAATACGTGGAGCCAAGACCCGGGCCGCTTTCGTCGCTTCCATCCCTTCAGGTTTGCGGTCAAAAAGGGAAATTCCCAGCTGGCGCTCAAGTTTGGACAGGCCTTGCGTGATCGCTGGCTGCGATATGCTCACCGCTTGGGCCGCAGCCGAAACGCTGCCCAATCGCACGATAGCAGCCACCGCGCGCAAATGACGAAGGTTGAGTTGCTCGAGCATAATGCATTGAAATTAGCGTAATCTTATACGTCGGGCAAATTTCCGAATGTACGATGCGCCAGCGAGATATTATGCCCGTAGATCCAGGAGCGATGGAATGACCGGGATAGTTGTGCAGAATATCGAACGCGCCGATCCGGACGTTATCGCGCAGCTTGAATTGTGCGGCGTTTCAACAGTGCATGAGGCGCAGCATCGCAGCGGGCTCCTTGCCAGCACTCTGCGCCCGATCTATTCCGGCGCACGTATTGCCGGCAGCGCGATCACAATTTCAGCACCACCGGGCGACAATTGGATGGTGCATGTTGCGATCGAACAACTGCAGGCGGGCGATATATTGGTGATTGCCCCCACATCGCCTTGTGAAGACGGCTATTTTGGGGATTTACTGGCAACCTCCGCGCAGGCGCGGGGCTGCAGGGGGTTGATCATCAATGCCGGGGTGCGAGATGTGCGCGATCTGACCGAAATGCAGTTTCCGGTTTGGTCCAAAGCGATATTCGCACAAGGCACGATCAAGGCTTCGCTTGGTTCGGTCAACGTCCCGGTCGTGTGCGCGGGCGCTGCTATAAATGCGGGCGATGTTATCGTTGCCGATGACGACGGCGTTGTTTGCGTACCACGTGAAAAGGCTGCCGAGGTTGCCAAGGCCGCCAAGGCGCGCGAAGCAAATGAGGCTGACAAGCGTGCGCGTCTGGCCGCCGGCGAACTTGGCCTTGATATGTACCGGATGCGGGAAAAGCTTGCCGAAGCAGGTTTGAAATATGTCTGATGTGCCACGCGGCATTCGCTGTATGTGGTTGCGCGGTGGCACATCAAAGGGCGGATATTTCCTGAACAATGACCTTCCGACCGACCTGGCTGAGCGTGACGCCTTGTTGCTTCGGATCATGGGGTCGCCCGATCCAAACCAGATTGACGGCATGGGCGGCGCTGATCCCTTGACGAGCAAAATCGCCATTGTCAGCAAGTCGGTGCGCGACGGCGTGGACGTGGACTATCTTTTTTTGCAGGTTTTTGTGGAAGAGGCGATCGTCACGGACGCGCAAAATTGTGGCAATATTCTTGCCGGTGTTGCGCCTTTTGCGATCGAACGTGGACTGGTTAGCGCGAAGGGAGATGAAACCGAGATCGTCATCTTCATGGAGAATACCGGCCAAACGGCTGTCGCCACCGTTCAAACGCCAGGTGGCGTGGTGACCTATGCCGGAAATGCCCAAATCGACGGTGTTCCTGGACATCACGCGCCCATTTCGCTGGAGTTTCGCGACACGGCAGGATCGAGTTGCGGCGATTTGCTGCCGTCAGGAAACCCCCTCGACATCATCAATGGCATTGAAGTGACATTGATCGACAACGGTATGCCGTGCGTAGTCATGAATGCGGCGGACCTTGGGATAACCGGATATGAAGACCGCGACTGGCTCGATGCCAACCGGGACTTGAAGGAAAAAATCGAAGCGATCCGGCTTGCCGTCGGCCCAATCATGAATCTGGGTGACGTGCGGGATAAATCTGTGCCGAAAATGATGCTGGTTGCCGAACCGCGCAATGGCGGCGCAATCACCGTGCGCAGCTTCATTCCGCATCGCGCCCACGCTACAATTGGCGTATTGGGTGCTGTCAGCGTCGCGACTGCGTGCCTGATCCAGGGATCGACAGCATCAAAAGTCGCGAAAATTCCGACAGGTAATCTTGTGACCTTGTCGGTGGAGCATCCCACGGGCGAAGTCAGTTGTCTTTTGAAAAGAGATGAAACGGGAGCAGTAATGAGCGCCGCATTACTCCGCACCGCCCGCAAACTCATGGATGGCTTCGTTTTCGCCTGACAACAGCAACCGAACATCGTTTTGGGTGTCGATTCACCACAAGCATTAGATCAATTGCTAGCTGAGGCCTGCCACTTTCGCTATCGCAAGCTGTGAACGCGATCATCCGCACTGCGCGGCCCGAAGATGCCGCCGAACTGGCAAGCCTCAAGCACAGGAGCTTTCGCCAGACCTTCGTCGATGACGGCTTCGCCGTTCCCTATCCGGCGGCGGACCTCGCGGTTTTCGAGGCGGAGACCTACGGGCTGGCCAAGATCGAAAGCGAGCTTGGTGATCCACGGCGCCGCAATTTCGTCGCCGAGATCGAGGGGAGGTTGCTCGGCTACGCGCAGGCCGGGCCCAACAAGCTGCCGCACCCGGAGGCACGGCCCGAGCATGGTGAACTCTATCAGCTCTATGTCCTGAACGAGGCGCAGGGGCTCAGGCTCGGCGCGCGGCTGCTTGACGCTGCGCTCGATTTTCTCGCCGTCGAGCGGCCGGGGCCGGTTTGGCTCGGCGTATGGTCGGGCAACCGGCGCGCCCAGGCGATTTACGAAGCGCGCGGCTTCGCCAAGGTCGGCGAATATAAATTCATGGTCGGCACATGGGCGGACCATGAATTTATCTACCGGCGCGATCCTCCGGAATCTATGAAGCCCGCATAGGCGGGAAACAAGATGATAAGATTTGCGGATATCTGGCGGCCGGCGATCATTCCCTGCCCGATGCGGGAGCTGGTTGCGCGCGGCGGCATTGCGGGCCTGCCCTTGCACTGGCTGCCGGAACAACCCTCGCTGCAGTTCCTCGCTGACCCGTTCGGCCTTTGGCGCGATGGCATTTTGCACGTCTTCGTCGAAGCCTATGATTATCGCGACCGGCATGGGTTCATTGATGTCCTGCGATTTGGCGACGCAATGCAGCTACTCGATCGGCACACGTGCCTGAGGGAGCCGTGGCATCTTTCCTATCCGTTCGTCTTCGAAGCGGACGGCGCCATTTGGATGATGCCCGAGGCGCATCGATCGGGAGCGCTGCACCTGTATCGCGCGCGCGCATTTCCGCAAGAATGGGAGCAGGTCGCGAATTTCGCGCTGGATACGCCCGCCATCGATCCGTCGCCGGTCTTCCATGACGGGCTGTGGTGGCTGCTCTATTCCCCCACCGGCGACAGGCGGGCGAAGATGGGCCGGCTGCATGTCGCCTTCGCCGAGCGGATCGAGGGGCCATGGCATCCGCATCCGGGCAATCCGGTTCGCATCGACATGTCCAGCTCAAGGCCGGGCGGCACGCCGCTCGTCATCGATGGCGTGATCCATGCGCCGATGCAGGATTGCACGCGCACCTATGGCGGCGGCATCCGCATCCTGCGCATTCACAAGCTGACGCCTTCCGCGTTTGAGGCCGAGGCGGGCCCGCTGTGGGAAGCGCCCGACGCGCTACGGCCTTATCATCGGGGCTTTCATACCCTCTCGGCCTGCGGTGATCTTACCTTGATCGACGCGAAGCGCTTCAGCCGTTCGCCGAAGCGGCCGCTGATGGCGATCGGCCGCATGGCCTCCAACCTTATTGGAGCGCGGCCAACCGGGAGATGATCTGCCGGCCGATCGTCTCGAAACGTTCGCGGCTATATGTGCCGAGGATCTTTTCGCGCGCCGCATTGCCCCATTGCCGTGCGCGCAAGGGATCGCTCAACATGCTTTGCAGCGCACCGGCCAGCGCTTCGGGATCGTTGGGCGGGACAAGCAGCCCGTTGACGCCCGGTTGGATCGTATAGGCCAGTTCGCCGACGGCTGAAGCGATGACTGGCAGGCCCGCCTGCATGGCCTGATGGGCCGCAATGCAGAATCCTTCGGATCGCGAGGGCTGCACATAGCAATTGAGCATTGCCAGGAAATCGAGCGGGTTCGCGGTGAACCCAACAAGCTCGACATTCGTGAGGCCCGCTTCGCGGATCTGCGTGGCCAGCGCCTCCCCCTCCGCACCGTCCCCCGCGATCCGCAACCCGAACGGCACAGGAGCAGCGAAACCTTGTGCTTGCAGGCGGGCGAGCGCGGCGATCAGAACGTCATAGCCCTTAACCCTGTGCAGGCGGCCGAGGCTGCCGATGATGAACGGCGCGCCTTCCCGCCAGGCTTGTGCCGGCGGCGCTTCCGGATCGGCGGCGAAGATCGGCCATGTCACCAATTTTTCTGCAGGCACGCGCAGCCGCCGCTCGGTAAGCTCCGCGACCTGTTGAGAATCCGCGACCCACAGCACCGAACGGCGGGCCATCAAGCGCAGCAGCTTTTCATTGGCAGGCTTCAAAAACGCGGCATGTTGCCAGCTGACAACCGGCAGACGCCGGACAGCGCCGACAATCTGGCCCAGCAGCGTCGCGCGGGTGAGCGACGTCCAGAGATGCGTCGCGCGCCACGCACGGATCTCACGGTCGAGCCACCGGAAGGCAGCGACATGGTCCTTTAGCCCCCCATTGCGCACGACAACATCGATGCCAGCCTTGGCGATGGCATCGAGCGCGCGTCCGTCCCGGCGGTTGAGCGCGAAAATCCGAATCTTGGCACCTGTGCCGTGAATGACATCGGCAATGTCCGGCACCGGAGACGCCGCGCCGCCGCCCTCGACCGAGTTGATTACATAAGCGATACGCATGTCGTTCGGGCGCATGTCTCCTGATTTCGGATGATCGGCGCGAAGGCAATATGCTCGCCGTAAAATCCCCGGTCGACGATTGGGCTTAATCAG
>CBFRWL010000142.1:0-6467 GCA_965727025.1 uncultured Sphingomonas sp. | reverse complement strand
ACGCGCTCGGCGCGCGATTCCCCCTGCGGCACCGAAAATATCCGCCGTCCATCCTGCTCGAGCGTAAAGCCGATATCCGGCCGCGCCATCGCCAACCGTTTCACGACGTCCGCGCAAGCGGCATATTCCGCGCGTGCCGAGCGCAGGAATTTACGCCGGGCAGGAACGTGCTCGAACAGCGCCTCCATCTTGATCCGGGTGCCGGGCGGAAGCGCCGCCGGCCCTTCCTCGGCGAGCCGGCCATTGTCGATCAGCCGGGTCCAGCCGTCGCTGCCCCGCACCCGGCTTTCGATTCGCAGCGTGGAGACGCTGGCGATCGAAGGCAGCGCCTCGCCTCGAAAACCCAACGTCTCGACTGCCTCGATGGCGTCGTCGGGCAGCTTGGACGTGGCATGACGTTCAAGCGCCAGCGCGATCTCATCGCGTGTCATGCCGCAGCCGTCGTCAATTACCTCGATCCCTGCGAGACCGCCGTCTGCAAGCCGCACGGCAATCCGTTGGGCACCTGCATCGATCGCGTTTTCGACCAACTCCTTCAACGCGCTCGCCGGCCGTTCAACCACCTCGCCGGCCGCAATGCGGTTCACCAGATGCTCGGGCAGGCGGCGTATTGACATGGACAGGTCTCTAGCCCAAGCGGCGGCTTCCCGCGACCCGCCATCTGCGCTCCCATATTTGATTTTTCCGTGGCATGAGACGCAGTGCGGCCGTGGTTGCGGCGGGGAAGGATAAGGCAGGGCTGAATGTTCTGGACGCGTTTTTTCAAATTCATGTCGCACGACATGGCGATCGATCTCGGCACGGCGAACACGGTCGTCTATCTGCGCGGGCGGGGCATCGTTCTCAACGAACCGTCGGTGGTGGCGATCGAGACGATCAACGGGGTGAAACGTGTCAAGGCGGTTGGCGACGATGCCAAGCTGATGATGGGCAAGACGCCGCATCAGATCGAGGCGATCCGCCCCTTACGCGACGGCGTGATCGCTGACATCGACGTCGCCGAGCAGATGATCAAGCATTTCATTCACAAGGTCCACGGCCAGCGCCGCTTTCCGCGCTGGCCCGAGATCGTGATCTGCGTCCCCTCGGGCTCCACCTCGGTCGAGCGTCGCGCAATCCGCGACGCCGCCTCCAACGCAGGCGCCTCGCAGGTCTGGCTGATCGAGGAACCGATGGCGGCTGCGATCGGCGCGGATATGCCGGTCACCGAGCCGATCGGATCGATGGTGGTCGATATCGGCGGCGGCACGACCGAAGTCGCCGTGCTTTCGCTGCGCGGCCTTGCCTACACCACCTCGGTCCGTGTCGGCGGCGACAAGATGGACGAGGCGATCTCCTCCTATGTCCGCCGCAATCACAATCTGCTGATCGGCGAAGCGACCGCCGAACGGATCAAGCAGGAAGTAGGCGTCGCCAAAATGCCGGCTGACGGCAAGGGCTCGACCATCCACATCAAGGGCCGCGACCTCGTCAACGGCGTGCCCAAGGAAATCTCGATCACCCAGGGCCAGATCGCCGAGGCGCTCACCGAGCCAGTCTCCCAGATCGTCGAGGGCGTGCGCATCGCGCTGGAGAATACCGCGCCGGAACTGGCCGCCGACATCGTCGATCAAGGCATCGTGCTGACCGGCGGTGGCGCGTTGCTTTCGGGGCTCGACGAGGTGCTGCGCGAAGCGACCGGCCTTCCCGTCACGGTCGCGGACGATCCGCTCACCTGTGTCGCGCTTGGTACCGGCCGGGCCCTGGAAGATCCGATCTTCCGCGGCGTGCTGCTGACCGCCTGAGGCGGCTTTCCGGCCGATGGCGCCGCCCCGCAACCGGCGTCCGGGCTTTTCGCGCCGCATTCAATTCGGGCTGTTCATCGGCTATGTGATCGCCGTAATCGGTGTCGTGTGCGGGCTGGCGTTGGTCATGCTGAGCAGGCTCGACCCAGCCGGTTTCGGCCAATTGCGCGCCAGTGCGCTCGATGCCTCTGCTCCGGTTACATCCGGCGGACGAAGCGTCGTTACCGGCATTCAGGCGATCGGCCGGAATATCGGTGATTATATCCAGGCAGGCGGCCAAAACGAAGCCCTGCGTGCCGAGGTGAAGCGAAGCCGCCACGCGCTGATTGAAGCGCAGGCAATTCGCCGGCAGAACCTTCAGCTCCGCCGGCTGCTCAAGCTGATCGACTATCAGAGCCAGCCGGTGGCAACCGCCCGGCTGATCGGCTCCAGCCTCTCGTCCGCGCGCCGCTTTGGTACCATTGCCGCCGGCGCAAGCGATGGGGTGCGTTCGGGCCAGCCCGTCATCGCCGCCGACGGCTTGATTGGCCGCATCCTGGAAACCGGCCATTCGGCCTCACGGGTGCTGCTGCTGACCGATGCGGAAAGTGCCGTACCGGTGCGGCTGACGCGTAGCGGCGTGGCCGCGCTCGCCCGCGGGCGCGGAAACGGCACGCTGGTGATCAGCTCACTGCTGCCGGGCGCAAGACCATTTCGCAAAGGCGATGTGGTGACGACGTCGGGAACTGGCGGCATCTACCCGCCCGACGTGCCGGTGGCGGTGATCACCAGCGTTGACGGCGACAGCGCGATAGGATGGCCGCTCGCCAATCCCGATACCGCCGATTTCGCCCTCGTGCGCCAGCCCTATCAGCCCGCCTTGCCGCCATCGCGCAGCGGGACACCCTGATGGCGGAACGGACGATCACGACCGAAAGCCTGCGCGTTGCCCGTATCCGGGTCCGCGTGGTGCCTGTTCTGTCCACGATGATCGCGTCACTCGCGGCGCTCGTGCCTCTGGTCAGCACGGCGCCGCTGATGCCGCCGCTCGGCTTCCTCATGCTGCTCGCATGGCGGCTGCTGCGCCCCGAACTGTGGCCGGTCTGGATCGGGCTGCCGCTCGGTCTGTTCGATGATCTCGTCTCGGGGCAGCCGCTGGGGACCGCGATCAGCTTGTGGACCGTGACCCTGCTCGTGCTCGATCTGATGGATTCCTACTTCATCTGGCGCGATTTCTGGATCGACTGGTTCGTCGGCGCCATCTTCGCGATCGTCTATATGCTTGCGGGATACTGGTTTTCTGGGCTGCGCGATTCGCCGATGGCGATCGAGACGCTGTTGCCGCAGATCGCTCTATCCATTCTCTGTTTTCCCGGGCTGGTCCGTATCTGCGCCCGGCTCGATCGGTGGCGACTGCCATTGTGAGCGAACCCGTTCCCGTCCTAATGGGCTGATGCGCACCGGCAAGATCGTCACGCAGAACTCGCAGACGTTCAGCTTCACGCGGCGAACCCTCCTGCTCGGCACGGCGCAGGGGGGCGTGGCGGCGATGCTGGCGGCACGCATGGGCTGGCTCGCGATCGCGGAGAATGAGCGCTACAGCCTCCTCGCCGAAAGCAATCGCGTACAGCTCACGATCATTCCGCCGCGGCGCGGCTGGATCGTCGACCGGTTCGGCAAGCCGATTGCGATCAACCGGACCGATTTTCGCGTCGACCTCATCCCCAACCAGCTCCACGACGCAGAAGCCGCGATCCGCGAGCTCAAGCAGATCCTCGCGCTGCCGCCCGAAGAGATCGACCGCATCCACGAGGACCTCGCCAAGGCGGCCGATTATCAGCCCGTACAGGTCGCCAGCAATCTGGACTATGATCGGTTCGCAGCAGTGAGCCTGCGCACGCCCGATATGCCGGGCGTGGTTCCGGCGAGCGGCACGGCGCGTTATTATCCGACCGGGGCGGCGATCGCGCATCTGGTCGGCTATGTCGGCGCGGCCTCCGCGGCTGACTATGAGAAAACGCATGATCCGCTGCTCGTCACGCCGGGCTTCAAAGTCGGCAAGGACGGGCTCGAGCGCACCATGGAAGGCTGGCTGCGCGGCAAGCCGGGCGCCAAACGGTCCGAGGTCACCGCGCATGGCAAGCTGGTCCGTGAGCTGACCACCCGTCCCGAAACGGTTGGACACACGCTTCAGCTCACCATCGATATCGGGCTTCAGGAATATGCGGCGCGGCGTCTCGGCCCGTCATCCGGCTCGGTCGTGATGCTCGATACGCAGACCGGCGGCATTCTCGCCATGGCCTCGATGCCCGCTTATGATCCGACCAGCTTCTCGGACGGGATCAGCCACAGCGAATGGGACATGCTGTCGGCCAATGATCACCGGCCATTGATCAACAAAATCCTTCAAGGGCTCTATCCGCCCGGCTCGACCGTGAAGCCGATGGTCGCGCTGGCGCTGCTGCGCGCCGGTATCAAGCCCGAACAGATGGTGGTGTGCTCGGGAACGCTCCGGGTCGGCACCGGCCTGTTCCACTGCTGGCGGCGGCATGGCCATGGCGGCGTCGACATGAAGCGCGCCATCGCCCAGAGCTGCGACATTTATTTCTACACCATGGCGCAGCGGATCGGCATCGATGCCATTGCCCCGATGGCGCGATCGCTCGGCCTCGGGGAGCAATTCCCCCTGCCCTACACCACCCAGCGTTACGGCACCGTGCCGGACAGCGGGTGGAAGCTCCAAAAGTACAAGAGCGAGTGGACCGTGGCCGATACGGTGAACGCGACGATCGGCCAGGGCTATATGCTGGCCAATCCGCTTCAGCTTGCGACCATGGCCACCAGGATCGCGTCGGCGCGTGGACTGGTGCCGCGGCTGATCGTCAACCGCCGCTACCCGCCCCAGGGCGGCGATTTGCCGATCGATCCGGAGCATCTCGCCTTCGTGCGGGACGCGATGCATGCGGTGGTGAATGGCGGTGGCACCGCCGGATCGGCCCGGCTGCAGGTTCCGGGCGTGGAGCTTGCGGGCAAGACCGGCACCGCCCAGGTGCGCCGCATCAGCATGGCAGAGCGCAAATCCGGCGTGCTCGGCGATGCCGCCCTGCCCTTCAAGCTGCGCGATCACTCGCTGTTCATGGGCTTCGCGCCTTATGACGCGCCGCGCTACGCGTGCGGGATCATCCTGGAGCATAGCGGCCATATCGTGACGGCGGCGCCGATCGCGCGCGACTGCATGACCTATTTGTTCGATCCGGCGCGCGCCATGGATACACTGCTGAAGATGGAAGAAGGCTGGGGCGGCGACATCGCCGCGCGTATGCGCGCCGATGCGGCGCATTGGCAGGCGCAGCAGCTACAGGCGGCCAATCCCGATCCTGAAGCCTCGGCAACGGTTCCAGTGGCTAGCAATCAAACCGGAGACCGGCCGGAATGAGCACCGCCTCGCTCGTCCCCGCTTCGATCGCGCGGCTGCCGTGGAAGCTGCTTCTGCTCGTGCTGGCGATCGGCAGCTTCGGCCTGGTCGTCCTCTATTCGGCCGCGGGCGGAAGCATCCGGCCATGGGCGCTTTCGCAGGGCATCAAGCTCGTCTTGTTCCTCTTCGCAGCGATTGGGCTCTCGCGCGTGAATCCGGACCGGCTGAAGCAGATCGCCTTCCCGCTTTACGCCGTGCTGCTGCTGCTGCTGATCGCGGTGGAATTGCTTGGCGTCGTCGGCGGCGGCAGCCGGCGCTGGCTCGATCTCGGCTTCATCACGCTGCAGCCGTCCGAGCTCATGAAGCCAGTGATCGTCCTCACCCTGGCCCGGTTTTACGATCTGCTCCCTGCCGGAGAGACCCGGCGCTGGAACGCGATCTGGCCGGCATGCGCGCTGATCGGCGTGCCGTTCCTGCTCGTCCTCGTCCAGCCCGATCTCGGCACGGCGCTGATGATCATGGCCGGCGGGCTCACGGTAATGTTCCTGGCCGGGCTGCCGCTGCGCCTGTTCGTAGGGGGCGCGCTTATCGTCGCCGCCGCATTCCCCATCGCGCTGTCGATGCTGCACGGCTATCAGCGCGATCGCATCGAGATCTTCCTCGATCCGGAGAAGGATCCGCTCGGCGCCGGCTATCATATCATCCAGTCCAAGATCGCAATCGGCTCGGGCGGCATCACCGGCAAGGGCTTCCTCCAGGGAACGCAGAGCCATCTCGACTATCTTCCCGAAGGCCATACCGACTTCGTCTTCGCGACCATGGCCGAGGAATGGGGTCTCTTTGGCGGCATCCCGCTCATCTTCGCTTACTTTCTGCTGGTGAATTGGGGGATGCGGGTCGCGCTGGCGGCACGCGGACGCTTCTCGCAACTTGCCGCCGCCGGGCTCTCCACGACGATCTTCTTCTATTTCGCGATCAATCTGATGATGGTGATGGGGCTTGCGCCGGTGGTGGGCATTCCGCTGCCGCTGGTCTCGTTCGGCGGCTCGGCGATGATGACGGTGATGCTCTCGATCGGCCTGCTGATGGCCATCGCCCGCTCCGAACGGGCGCAGCCGAGCGGCGGCCTGTAACAATTCTCGCCTGCGAGGTTTACAGCACCACCATCACCTGCTACCCGGCGCGCCGCATCACGACCCCAGGGCCGTCATGCCGGTCAAGGCGATCCCGCCGCGGCCATGGACGCATAGCTCAGTTGGTAGAGCAGCTGACTCTTAATCAGCGGGTCC
>CBFRWL010000141.1:0-6507 GCA_965727025.1 uncultured Sphingomonas sp. | reverse complement strand
GTCGAGGAACTGGTCGACATGATCGAGACGCAGCGCGCCTATGAGGTGAACAGCAAGATGATTTCCGCCACCGACGATATGCTGCGCTATGTCAACCAGCAGCTATAATCTCCGCAACGACTGGCAGGCGGGCCTCGTGCTGGTGGTTGCCATCGGCATCGTTACTTTTGGCACGGGCCGCGCGGACGCGAAGAAGCAGAAAGCCGATCCGGAATATGCGCCGACGCTCTCTGCGCCGCTTGCGCCGCGTCCCGCCAATGGCGCGATCTTCCAGGCCGATGACGGCTACGCGCCGCTGACCAGCGGTGCGCGTGCGGCACGCGTTGGCGACATGCTGACGATCGTGCTTGCGGAAAAGACGCAAGCCTCGAAAAGCAACGCCGCCAAGACGAACCGGACCGGCTCGATCGGCCTGACGCCACCCACCACCGGCCCGGCCAGCTTCTTCGTGCCGACCGATGCGAGCGCGAGCGGCACCAATACGTTCGATGGCAAGGGCGAAGCGACCCAATCGAACCAGCTCAATGGCGAGATCAGCGTCACCGTCGCGGAAGTCTATCCCAATGGCACCATGCTGGTCCGCGGCGAGAAGCTGCTGACGCTCAATCGCGGCGACGAACATATTCGCATTTCCGGCATCGTGCGTGACGCGGACATCGCCGCCGACAACCGGGTGCCTTCGACCCGCGTCGCCAACGCGAAAATCACTTATTCGGGCAACGGCGAGATCGCGCGCGCCAGCAGGCAAGGCTGGCTTCAGCGTTTCTTTACGATGCTCAGCCCATTTTAGGATTATCGATGCGTCTTTTCCTCGCCTTCCTCATCGCCTGCCTAATCGGTGCGCCTGCCGCCGCCGAACGGATCAAGGACCTCGGCGCTTTCCAGGGCCTGCGCCAAAACCAGCTGACTGGCTACGGGATCGTGGTCGGCCTCGCGGGCACCGGCGACGACAGCCTCGAATATGCCACCCAGGCGATGAAGGGCGTCGCCTCGCGCTTTGGCCTCACCATTCCGGCCAACGTCAATCCGTCGCTCAAAAATGCGGCGGCGGTGATGGTTACTGCCGAGCTGCCGCCCTTCGCCAAACCCGGACAGCGGCTCGATGTCACTGTCTCGGCGCTCGGCAAGGCCAAGTCGCTGCGCGGCGGCACATTGCTGATGGCGCCGTTGCGCGGTGCTGACGGCCAGATCTACGCGATGTCGCAAGGCAATCTCGAGGTTGGCGGCCTGGGTGTGGACGCTGCTGACGGCTCGAAGGTCTCGGTCAATATTCCCTCGGCCGGCCGCATTCCCGGCGGCGCGTCGGTTGAACGGGCGGTTGACGCTGGCTTCGCGACCTCGGTGCAGCTGCAATTCGATCTGGCACAGGCCGATCTGACCACCGTCCGCCGGGTTGCCGATGCGATCAATGAAGATGCAGGCAAGCCGATCGCGCACGCCACCGATGCCGTTACGGTGGCCATCGATGCGGCGCCGGGAGCGGAGTACCGCACCGGGCTGATGAGCCGGATCGAGAACCTCAATGTCGAGCCTGCAGACGCTCCTGCGAGAATAGTTGTTAATGCTCGGACGGGTACGGTCGTTATCAATGGAGCGGTCCGCATCGCGCCGGCGGCGGTGAGCCACGGCAAGCTGACGGTCCGCATCGATGAGAAGCCGCGCGTGGTGCAGCCGGCGCCCTTCTCGCAAGGCCAGACCGCGCTTCAGCAATCGAGCGCGATCGATGTGGAGGAAAAGGGTTCGCCGATGTTCAACTTCAAGCCTGGCGCCTCGCTGGCGGATATCGTGAAGGCCGTGAACGCAATCGGTGCATCGCCTTCCGATCTCGTGGCGATCCTTGAGGCGCTCAAGGAAGCCGGTGCGCTCAAGGCGGAGCTGGAAATCCTTTGATCAACGCAGCGGCCTCGATTTCAGCTACGCCGATCGATCCGGCGAAGGCGAAACAGCTCGAAAAGCTGAAGGGCGCTGCCCAGCAGTTCGAGGCCGTGTTTCTGCGCCAGATGATCAAGTCGATGCGCGATGCAAGCCTCGGGGACGATATTCTCGGCAATGACGGCGCGACCCAGTTTCGCGAAATGTCCGATGCCAAGACAGCGGACGAGATGGCGAAGAAAGGAACCCTCGGCGTCGCCGAACTGCTGCTCAAGCAATTTTCGCCACAAGTGACCGGAACCCCTGAAAATGGAGCGCCGCCGATGAAGAAAACCGCAGAATGAGCGATCTTCTCAACATCGGCTCCTCGGGCCTGCGCGCCTATCGTAACGCGCTTTCGGCGGTCAGCGACAACGTCGCCAATGCCAACAGCGACGGCTTCTCGCGCCGGCAGATCGTGCTCTCGGAATCGCCCGTTTCGAGCGGGGTTTCGATGCTCTATCGCCCTCAGGCGACCTTCGGCGGTGTCGATACCGGGGCTATTTCGCGCAGTTGGGACGCGTTCAAATCGGCAGACGCACGGCTCGCGGGCAGCGAATTCAGCGAAGCGGACAGCCGCCTCACCTGGATGCAGCGCGTCGAAACCGCGCTCAATGACGGGGCTTCAGGCGTCGGGTCGCAGCTTACCGCAGTCTTCAACGCCGGCGATCAGCTGTCCGCAGATCCAAATGGCGCTTTTCCGCGCCAAAACTTCCTGGCGTCGATCGATCAGGCCGCAGGCACGATCCGCCAGACCTCGGACGATCTCGCGCAGGTTGCCGATGGCATTGAGGCCGATGCCTCCTCGGCAGCCGATCTTGTCAATTCTGATCTCGTCACGCTGGCCAGGCTGAATGTCCAGATTCTGAAAGCCGGCGCGGGCACGTCGACTTATGCGCAGGTGGCCGACGAGCGCGATCGATTGCTCGACGAGATTGCAAGCAAGGTCGGGATCGACGTCAAGTTTGATAACATTGGCGCTGTGACGGTCTCGCTTTCGGGCAACGGCACCGTCCTGCTGCAGGATACCAAGGTCGCCCAGATCGGGATCCAGCGCGCGAGCGACGGACGGATTGGTTTCCTGGTCTCAAGCCCGACCGTGTCCGGCGCCGTGTTCAAGCCGAGCACTGGTTCGCTCGCTGGCCTGCAGGATGCCTCCGAACAACTTGCCGCGCGGCGGCAGGAGCTGGACAATATCGCCACCAATTTCGCCACGGCGCTCAACAATTGGTCTGCGCAGGGTACGGATAAGAACGGCAACGCGGGCACGCCATTGCTCTCGATCACCGGCGGCGCATCGACGCTGACCGCCCTCGTCACCGATCCCAATCTTGTGCCGGCGGGCGACAGCAGCAATGCCGATTTCGGAAACCTGCTGAACCTGAGCGCAGCGCGCAACGGCAGCGGAGCTGAAGATGCCTGGGTCGCGCTGGTTTCGAACAACGGCCAGGCGGTCGCTTCCGCAAAGACCAACTCCGATGTCACCTCCGCGCGCAAGGATATCGCCTTTTCGGCGCGAGACGCCGTTCAGGGCGTGGATCTCGACGTGGAGGCCGCGGACCTGCTGCGCTACCAGCAAGCCTATTCCGCCTGCGCCCATGTCATTCAGGTGGCGCGCGACACCATGCAAGACGTTCTTGATCTTTTCTGATGCGTAAGAAAGCTTTGCGATGACTGGAATCACGGGCTACCGCCTCACCGCCGAAATTAATCGCCAGCTCAAGCTGTCGAAGGACATTGCGCGTGCGCAAACGGATATCTCCTCGGGCGTCCGTTTGCAGACGGCGTCCGACGACCCTGCTGCCTGGGCACGCGTCGCGGTCATCCAGCGCCAGGAATCGAACCAGCAGGCGTGGCTTTCGAACGTGAACACCTCGGCCGCCGTGGCGGACCAGGTCTCGACCGCTCTCGATGGCCTATCCAATTCTTTCCAACGTGCCGGCGAACTGATGGTCGAGGCGAACAATGCCACCACCAAGGCATCGGATCGCCAGGCGATCGCCGACGAACTGAACGGCATCGCCGACGATGTCGACTCCGCCGCAACGGCGGTGGACTCGCGCGGACTGCCGCTCTTTCCGGCGAATACGCCCCTGCCGATACCGATCAGCCGCGTGCTGCAGATCACCTCGACCGATTCCAAGCCCAATGTGTTCGATAATGTCCAGACACCCAATGGCGTGCTTTCGCTGAGCCAGATCCTACGCAATGCCGCCACCGCGATCATGCAAACTGATGACGCGCAGCGGAAAACGGACAGCGCCGCCTCCAACGATAATGTTCAGGCGGCCATCACGCACATCACGGCCGCGATCGGCCAGCAAGGCGTTCGCGCCGGACGCATCGACAGCATCAAGACCCAGCTTGAGAACAATGCCTCGTCGCTCGAAGAGGAACGCGGCAATCTTCAGGGCACCGATGTGACGAGCACGGTCGCCAAGATGCAGGCCGATCTGCTTTCGCTGCAGGCGGCCCAGGCGCTGTTTGCACGCATTAACCAATCGACATTGTTCGATCTGCTGAAATAGCCCTGGCTCGCGCATGCTTTGCGCTTCGGCCGGAAAAGCAGGCGCGCAGCCTCGTAATGTCGGCATGCGACGTGGACGGCTGCTGCTCCGCCGGCGGTGGCTCAGCCAACCCGATCACCCGGTTTCATGGATAAAAATCCGGGTTAATTTCCCGGCAACCATAAATCCTCACCATCCTCTACCGTTATTCCATTTACGACGATCGAAGAGCGCTCGCAGTGGCGCCGGGTCGATTATGTTGGGGGTTGGTTTCTAATGTTTGCAGCAATCGGCCTGGTTGTCCTTCTCGGCATGGTGTTCGGCGGGTTCGCCATCACCGGCGGCCATCTCGAGCCGGTGCTGGAGGCGATTCCGCACGAAATGCTGATCATCGGCGGCGCCGCGGTGGGCTCGATCATCGCCGGCAATTCGATGAAGGAGTTGAAGTCGCTTGGCGGCGGGTTCGCCAAGGTCTTCAAAGGCCCCAGCTACAAGAAGAAGGATTTCCTCGACGTCATCTTCCTCGTCTCGAGCCTGATGAAGATGCTGCGTACCGAAGGGCCGGTTGCACTCGAGCCGCATATCGAGGACCCCAAATCCAGTTCGGTGTTCGCCCAATATCCGAAGCTGCTCAAGGACAGTACGCTGATCCACCTCATCACGGATACGCTGCGCCTGGTTGTGATCTCTTCGGGCAATCTCGATCCGCATGCGGTCGAGGACGTGATGGATAACGGCCTCAAGACGCACCACCATGATGCGATCCGTCCCGCCGACATGCTGCAGAATCTCGCCGATGCACTGCCCGCGCTCGGCATCGTCGCGGCGGTGCTCGGCGTGGTGAAGACGATGGGCTCGATCGACCAGCCGCCCTCCGTCCTTGGCGGCATGATCGGGTCGGCGCTGGTGGGTACGTTCCTCGGCGTGTTGCTCGCTTATGGCATCGTGGCGCCCTTCTCTGGCCGCTGCCGCGCCGTCATCGAAGCCGATGCCTCGATCTACCATGTCGTGAAGCAGATCATCATCGCATCGCTGCACGGCCACCCGCTACCGCTGGTGATCGAAGCCGCGCGATCCAGCATCGCGCATGAGAACCAGCCCGCATTCGCTGACGTCTTCGACGGCATGCGCGGCCGCTAGGGATTGAGCTGGACCGATGGCGCAGCCTCCGAAGCGTGGAAAGAACGAGCCTGAACCCAGGCCGATCATCATCAAAAAGATCATTGCCGATGGCCATGGCGGCCATCATGGCGGCGCGTGGAAGGTCGCTTATGCCGACTTCGTGACCGCGATGATGGCGTTCTTCCTGCTGCTATGGATCCTCGGCGCCACGACCGAGAAGCAGCGCAAGGGCATCGCCGATTATTTCACGCCGACCTTGGTCGAAATGCGCCAGAAATCCGCCGGCGCCAATGGCCCGTTCGGCGGCGATTCGATCATCGCCAAGGATCATTATCCGCACAAGGCGCAGCAGACCGGCACCAAGAGCCTCACCATTCCTAAGGACGCCACCGGCGGCGCCAAAGAGGGCGCGTCCGCGTTGCGCTCAAACGACAAGGCGCGCTTCCAGGCGATGAAGCAGAAGCTGATGGCGCGCATGCAGGCCGATCCGAAGCTTGCCAAGCTCGGCAAGAATATCCGCTTCACCGAAACCGCGGACGGATTGCGGATCGACCTCGTCGATGAAGCCGATTTCTCGATGTTTTCATTGGGCACCGCCGCGCTGTTGCCCGATGCCCGCAAGCTGATTTCGGAAGTAGCCAAGCTGATCGCCGGCGCTCCCAATCAGGTCATCATCACCGGCCACACCGATGCGCTCCCCTATGCCAAGGGACGCGTCGCGAACAACTGGACGCTATCTACCCTGCGCGCGGAGGCGACCCGCCAGGCATTGATGGATGATGGGGTTTCCATTGATCAGTTCGCGCGCATCGAAGGCGTTGCCGATCGCCAGCCTTATGTCCCGGACGATATTTACGATCCTCGCAACCGCCGGATGTCAATCACGCTGGCGTGGGAGACGCAGGATCACAACGATCCTTCGGCCGCAATGCGCGATAGCATCGGCGCCTCGCTCAACCCCGATAAG
>CBFRWL010000140.1:0-6598 GCA_965727025.1 uncultured Sphingomonas sp. | reverse complement strand
CAATTCCCGTCCAGTGCGACATTGCCGACAAGCAATCCATCCTGGATACTGTCGCCAGGAGCGTCGACGCCTGAGGCGGTCACGCGCGCCGAAGCCCTGTGCGCCGCTGACGACGATATCCACGCTGTTGGTCAACTCAAACGCTGCTCCATCCTTCAAAAAATCAGCAGAATCGGACCAGCCTTGCGATAGATCAAAGTGATCGTCCGAGTGGACGAGCGCGGGCCTGGTTTAGCTGCCTGATTCGCCGGCAGCAGCACGCGCGGCACGGCGACCGGAAAAGACGCAATCGGCCAGAGACAGGCCGCTCACATAGTTGTTCGACGGTATCCCGATGGCCGACCGTCCCGCGGCATAGAGCCCCCTGACAGGTTGTCCGGTAGCATCGAGAACGTGGCCGGTGTCTTCGTCTACCCTGAGGCCGCCCGTGGTCAGCGAGGTGATCGGGCTGACCGGGAGCGAATGGGTCAGGTTGATGGCATAGTAAGGCCCGCTGCCGAAAGGCTGGCAGCATGCCGCGCTCTTGCCCATCGGATCGGGCGCGCCGGCAGCCTGAGCCCGGTTGTACGCTTCCACCGCCTCGACCATCGGGCCGGCGGGGACGCCGATCGCGGCGGCAAGCTCGGCAACCGTGGCTGCCGTCTTCGCGCCCTTTTGCGCCTGCTTCACCGGGAACTTTTGGAACGCGAAGAGATCGCCGCCCTTCACTTCATCGAGCGCCTTGTTCCAGATGTCTTGATCGACGACCAGCCAGGCCCGTCCGTCGGACACCTCGTATATGGCGCGGGAGAGGTGCGCCCCGTACTGCTCCTCGTTGGTGATGCGTTCGCCTGAGGCGCCGATGATCAGGCCCTTGGTCCAGTCATACGGCGGATTGATGAAACGCCAGGCAGAAATGCGGTCCAGATTGCCGGCAACCCCACCGACGGAAGCGCCGAGGCGGATGGCCGCACCATCGTCGCCGAAGCTGCCGATCGGCAGCGACGCCAGATAGGGCGTGGCGTAGCGCTTCATCATCTCCGTATTGCGGATGAAGCCGCCGGCCGCCAGAACCACGCCTGCCTTGGCGCGGTAGTACCGGGGCTTGGCGCTGCCTTCCGCGCGGCGAAAGATCGCGGCGAAGGGCTTGTGCAGCCCCATGACCTGAAGCGTCAGCTTGTTCGCCATGCGCTCGGCCCAGCGGTGCACGCCGGCCGGTGCACCGGAAAGCACCATGGCCTCCACCCCGACGACCGTCTCACCCTCGACCACGAGGCTTGATACCCGCGCCTGGCGCACGACGGTGATCCGCGGGTTGCGGGCAACCGCCTGCTTGATCGCAGCCATCAGATACCATCCCATGTCGGCGCCTTCGGAAAAGCCGCCGTGAGGCTTGGTGCCTTCAACCGGCATCGAGCCCGGAACTTTTGCCGGGTTCTTGGTGCGGTGACCGCGCTCGGCCGGGGGATGCTTGCCGATGTAGGCCGGAACGGTGCCGTTGTCGGAATAATAGAGATAGTATTGATCGGTAGGATGCGAGGTCTTCTTCGGGGCCTTTGGGCCGCTGAAGTTCACGCCGTACTTTTCGAGGAAGCTGAGCGTGTCGATGCTGTCTTGGGCGAACTTTTCGACCGTGCGGTCCGAAACGAGGCCACCCACTTCAAGCTTGAGATAGTCGGCCATGGCCTCGGGCGAATCTTCAACGCCGCAGGCCTTCTGTACGTGGGTCCCCCCGCCGGCATAGACGATGCCGCCGCTCATCTGGCTGGCTCCGCCGCCCTGGAAGCGATCGAGCAGGACCACGCGCATTCCGCGCTCGGCGGCCTCGAGGGCGGCGCTGGCGCCGGCAAGGCCAAACCCGACGACAATCAGGTCGTACTCTTCCTCCCAGGCCCGAACCGAACCGGCCGTGATGGGCTGGCCGATCCGGCTCGATTGCGGATCGCGTAAGCCGGCCAATTCCTTGCCCACGAAGTTCGGATTCTGCGTATTCATAACCATTGAATATCCCCCCAGGCTCCCCTTGGCGGGCGCCGCAAGCCATAGTTTCCAACAGACGCAGATGGTAGGCATGCGAGGCCGACGGAGTCTCGTCCGAGTGGACGTACCCGACGTCAAGCCCGCGCCGCAATGCCGCTTCGCTCTCCGTGCCGTCCGCCGAGGATGGCCTACAAGCGACGGCGGGAGGCATATGGTGGTGGAAACCCTTGAAGTGAACGAGGCCGCCTGACCTGCAGCATGCGCGCCTGCTTCGACGCCCAGTCCATCAGCTGGATCGCCCGGCTTGCGGCGGGCCGTCCGCTTCCCATCGGTTAACGTGAACGGCGGGTCGTCCACTGCGGGGCCCTCTTTTCAAGGAAGGCCTTCGGGCCCTCGATGAAATCCGGGTGGTTCCATTGCGCCTTCAGCAGTTCCCAACCGTAGTCAAGCGCTTCGTGGTACCCGACCTCTTCGGACTTCCAGATTGCCCGTTTTGAAAGCGCAGTTGCATTGGGTGAATTGCCGGCGATGGACTGTGCCAGCGATCGGGCGCGCGCCATCACGGCGGCGGCATCGCCTTCGAGAAGGTCGACCAGTCCAAGCTGGTAGGCGCGCTCGGCTGGCATGCGATAATCGCGGCCGACCAACGTCAGGAGCAATGCGGTGCCGAGGGAAGCACGACGGGCCAATCCGATGTTTTCGAGCGCGCCAACCGCGCCAACAGTGGTGTGGGTATCCATGAAGGCCGCCGTCTGCGGAGCGATGACAATGTCGGAATCGACCACGAAATGCAGTCCGCCACCGTTGACCAGTCCGTTGACCGCACAGATGACCGGTTTCCAGACGTCGCATTGACGCGGCGAGAAGCGGTTCGCCTCCCTGTGGGGCATTGCTTCCTGGCCGGCTAGAAGGCCATCGTCCCCATCCGTCTTGAGACCCGACACCGACGCACCGGTGCAGAAATGGCGCTCGCCCGCTCCGGTGATGATGGCGACGCGGATGGTCTCGTCCTGTGCCACCCGGGTCCAGGCCTCGGTCAATTTCGCGATCAGCGAAGGAGTGAGTGCGTTGCCTTCGTGCGGCCGGTTGAGGGTGATCGTGGCAATGTGACCTTCCTGTTCGAAGATCAATTCCTGGTCGGGGCTTTCGGTGCGCAAGGGGTAATCTCCAAAGGTTCAGTCTAGGTCGGTCCGCCGGTCAACGCTTGTCGGCTGATGAAACAAGAGCAAAGCGCGTCGTCAGCGCGCGGGCAGCGGCGATGCTTCGCGAAGCCGCCCGCTCCAGGGCCGGTCCTGCAGCAGGGATGCCCATCGGCGTTTCGACACCGACCACAGTGCCACGGGGCAAGACCGAAAGAAACTCGTCGAGCGGGAATTCTCCCTCGCCGGGCAGCAGCCGGCCGGCAACGCCTTCGTGTTCCCACAGGTCCCGCGGTAAAAGCGCGGGCCCATCGCAAAGCTGGGCAGCACCAAGCCTGAAATCTGTTGCGCAGATATCGGCGGGCGATCCCCCGGACCGCACGATATGAAGGATGTCGCAGGATACTGCTGCATTCTCGGCGCCGCACGCAGCGACCAAGGCGCACCCGTCGGCCAAGGTTGCAACCGGTGTCGTCGCCACAAATTCCACCGACATGACGATCGCGGCAGGCCTCGCCCGTTCGCACAGGCGTGCAAGGTTGTCTGCCGCTCGGGAGCGGTCCGGATCGATTACCATCACCACGCCCATGGTCGAGCCAAGCCTGGCCGTAACCTCGAGGAGGCGCTCCATGTGGCCGAAGTCAGGCTCCTGCCCGAGCAGGAAGCCCTCTGTGGCATGTACCGTGACGGGGCTTGACCGCAGGCGCTGCACCGTGGACGCCACCAGCGACGGCGTCTTCAGGAAAGACGCGATCCCCAGCTCGTATGGACCGGTATCGAGGATGAGACTGATATGCTCGACGCAAAGGTCCTCGGCGGTGTCGATAATCCGATCGACCGGCATGCCGGCGACAGTCATGTGCTCCAGCGAAAGACGAAGATCTGTTGCGACATCCGGCATGTTGACCTCAACTCGAAATGTTCGGCGCCCACGAAAATCGGCGCTCAACGTTTAAGCGCATAGGCGAGGATGTAATCCCCCGGCTGAGTGTTCAGCCCACCATGCCCCCCTGCAGAGACCACCACGATCTGCCTGCCGCTGACCGCTGACGCGAAGGTCATTGGCGTGGCTTGGCCGCCGGCCGGCAAACGCGCACGCCATAGTTCGCGTCCGGTTGCCGTTTCGATTGCCCGCAGGAAGCGGTCCTGCGATGCGGCGATGAAGGTGAGGCCACTGCTGGTGGTTACCGGCCCCCCGGAGCTCGGAACGCCGAGCGGGAGCGGCAGGCCGGCCCGCCAGCCGAAAGGCCCGGTATCGCGTGCAGTACCGAACGGCCGTTGCCAAGCAATGCCCCTGCTCTTGAGGTCGATCGCGGTGATGCGACCCCACGGCGGCGCCATGCAGGGGACGCCGAGCGGCGACAGAAACGGCAGCGCCTGCGCGGCATAGGGCGTACCGATCTGCGGAAGCCCGGCCTTGGCCCCACTCTGCATCGCTTCGCTGCTGCCGCGGGTGCCGCCGTTGCCGGTATTGGGCGCTATGCTGAGCCCGAGAGCGTCGGCCTGCGCGCGCGGGAAGAGACGCGTGACGAATGGTGTGTGGACCGAATTGACGACGAGCAGTTGCCGCGCCTGGTCGATCGATACGCCACCCCAGCCGACGATGCCCGCGCTGCCGGGATAAGATATGGTGCCTTGGACCGAAGGCGGCGTCAGCGGACCATCGTAGCGCAGTTTGCGGAAGGCGATGCGGCAAAGCATCTGGTCCAGCGGCGTCATCCCCCAGGCCGAAGCCTCGGTAAAGCGCCTTGGCAGAAGCAGGCTGGGAAGGCCGGCGGAATAGGGTTGCGTGGGCGCCGCGAAGTCACCCGAAGCAGCGCCTTGGGGCGCAGGCCGTTCTTCGACCGGCAGCAGCGGCTTGCCGGTCCGGCGGTCGAGAACGAACAGCTCGCCACGCTTGGTTGGCTGGACAAGTGCGGGAACCCTGCCGCCCGGCGTATCGAGTTCGAACAGCGTCGGTTGTCCCGGAATGTCCTGATCCCACAAGTCATGGTGCGTGGTCTGGAAGCTCCAGCGTAATTTGCCGGTGGCGAAATCAAGCGCCACCAGCGCGCTTCCGAACCGTTCCATCGCCGGCGAGCGATGCGCCCCGAAGAAATCCGGGGTCGCATTGCCCAAGGGCACGAAGACCAGACCCAGTTGCGGATCGGCGGTCAGCGGCGCCCAGGCATTGGGGGTGCCCCGCGTATAGTCTGCGCCCTTCCGGTCGTCGGCTGCGCCCAGGTCCCAAGCCCATTCGACCGCGCCGGTCCGGGCGTTGAAGGCGCGAATGACGCCCGAGGGTTCGCCAACCGTCGCGCCATCGAGAATCTGCGCCCCGACGATGACATGCTCGCCGACGACCAACGGGGCCGAGGTCGTGAAGTAGTAGCCGGGCGTGACCTGTCCCAATCCGGCCTTCTGATCGACAAACCCGCCCTGGCCGAAGTCCTGACAGGGTTTTCCGGAGGCCGCATCAACCGCAACGAGCCGGCCATCGACGGTCGGGGCGATTACTCGCTCCGCACAGGCGGCCGTGGGCGCAGCAGCTTCATCCTTGAAATAACCCACGCCCCGGCATGCCCGCAACGGCGACCAGTCCAGCCTCGCACCGGGATCGTACTTCCACAGACGCACGCCGGTTTCCGCGTCGATCGCATGAATCTGGGAATGGGCCGTGCAGACGAAGAGCCTGTTTCCGGCCTTCAGGGGGGTGACCTCCTGGGTCCAGACAGTGGCAGAGTCAGCCGCGCGTGGCAGATCGCCCGTCCGGTAGGTCCAGAGGGGGGCAAGGCTGGCGACATTCGCCGGAGTAATCTGCACGAGGCCGGAGTGGCGCGTTGCGCCCAAATCCCCGGCATAGGTCACCCATTCGGTCGCGCCGACTGGTTGAACGGATGCAAGTGCCGCAGGCCGCGGACCCTCCGCCGGACAGAGGACGGGCAGCAGGAGAAACGCGAGTATGCCTGCGCACAAGACCGCTGCGCCGACGCGGAGATTGCCAAAACGCCTGCCCAAAGCGCCGAGGGCAAGGCCAAGACCCACCACGCAAGGGGCAGCCAGACGCGCGAAGAGCCCCCAGAAGTCGGTGCCGACTTCCCATAGCGCCCAGGCGCCAGTAGCGGCCAGAAACAGACCATAGAGGACAAAGCCAGCCCGCTGTCTGCGCCAGAGTAGGACCGCGCAGGCCAGCATCGCAAGGCCGGCCAGGGGATAATAGGCGCTGCCGCCCAATGCGACGAGTTGCGATCCGCCAACTAGCAGGAAAGCCCCGACAAGGGCGAGGAACGCGGCGGCTATAATCGGACGGGGCCGCAGGGGAGCGGCTGGTCTATGACCCGAACGTTCGATGGGTGCGTTCTGCCCGTCTGTTTCCGTCCCCATTTATCCTCCCCCCGGTCTGCTGCCGCAGGTGCACTACTCCTCATCGCGGCCAGCCTCCTCGTCCAACCGGATGAGTACGTGCCCTGTGGCAGCCGGTCACGGATCGAATCGGCATCGGCCAGCGAACGCCGCGTGAC
>CBFRWL010000139.1:0-6633 GCA_965727025.1 uncultured Sphingomonas sp. | reverse complement strand
TCTGTTTCGCGGTCTTGCTGGGAATAATCTATCCGCTCGCCCTATGGGGCGTCGGGCAGCTTGCATTCCCTTTTCAAGCTAATGGAAGTCTCGTCCGCAAGGATGGCGTCGTGATCGGATCGACCGTGATCGGGCAGGCTTTCACCTCCGATCGTTATTTTCAGACGCGGCCTTCGGCGGCCGGCAAGGGCTATGACGGGCTCGCATCGTCGGGCTCCAATCTCGGTCCCACCAGTCAGGCGTTGGTCGACCGGATCAAGGGCGATCTCAAAAAGCAGCGCGACCAAGGCGTTTCGGGGCCGCTTCCTGCCGATCTCATCACTGCTTCAGGCTCGGGGCTGGATCCCGACCTCTCACCCGATGCGGCGCTCGTTCAGGTTCCGCGGATTGCAAAGGCACGGAACTTGCCGGAAGCTCGCGTGCGGAGGCTCGTTGAACAATCCATCGATCAGCCCCTGTTGGGCTTCATTGGCGAGCCGCATGCGAACCTATTTGAACTCAATCGACAGCTTGACGGGATTGTAGCAAACTCCGCCCGGTGAATACGCGGCCCGACGACATCGAACGCCCGAAACCGGAGGCGTTTCTGCGCGAGGCGGCGCAGGAGGGGCGCGGCCGGCTCAAGGTATTTCTGGGCGCGGCGCCAGGTGTCGGCAAAACCTACGAGATGCTATCCGAGGGGGCGTCGCGGCGGAAAGCAGGCGTGGACGTGGTGGTGGGCGTCGTCGAAACGCACGGGCGGGCCGAGACCGACGCGCTGACCCGCGGTCATGAAATCATCCCGCGCCGCGAGGTGGAATATCAGGGACGCCAGCTTACCGAGATGGACGTCGACGCCATCCTCGCGCGGGCGCCGCAGCTCGTGCTTGTGGACGAACTCGCGCATAGCAATGCGCCCGACAGCCGACATCCCAAGCGCTATCAGGATGTCGAGGAGCTGCTCGACGCCGGGATCGACGTCTATTCGACGGTCAACATCCAGCATCTCGAAAGCCTGAACGATGTGGTGGCGTCGTTCACGCGCGTTCGCGTTCGCGAAACCGTGCCCGACCGGATCCTTGAAAGCGCGGAGATCGAGGTCGTCGACATTCCGCCCGACGAGCTGATCGAGCGGCTCAAGGAAGGCAAGGTCTATATCCCGCACGAGGCGACGCGGGCGCTCAATCATTTCTTTTCCAAATCGAATTTGTCGGCGCTCCGCGAGCTGGCGCTGCGCCGGGCGGCGCAGGCGGTGGACGCGCAGATGCTGGATTATCTGCGCCAACATGCGCTGGCCGGAACCTGGGCGGCGGGGGAGAGGGTGGTGGTGGCGGTCAACGAACTGCCCGAGGCCGAACTGCTGGTGCGCGCCGCGAAAAGAACCGCCGACGCGCTGAGCGCGCCATGGACGGCGGTGCATGTCGAAACCCCGCGGAGCCGATCGCTCAGCGAGGAAGAACAGAAACGGCTGGGAAGCGTCCTCAATCTCGCGAGCCAGCTTGGCGGATCGGTGGCTTCCATACCCGCATCGTCAGCCGTCGCCGGGATCAAATCCTACGCGGCCGAGGCGCGGGCGACCCATTTGATCGTAGGGAAATCTTCGCGGTCCCGCTGGTTCGAGTTGCGCCATGGTTCGATCGTCGACCGGCTGGTCCGGGAAACGCCGGGCGTTGCCGTGCAAGTCCTGCCGCTCGGCCGTGCACCGGCGCGGGCACGAGGGACGGTCAATCTTGATCGCAAGTGGGGGGATCCGAAAGGCTATGCGCTGACCGTGCTGATGACGGCGGCGGTCACCGCGTTCGGCAGCGCGCTGTTTCACATTCTCAATCTCGGGAATGTGGCGTTGCTCTATCTGCTCCCGGTGATGTTTGCCGCGAGCCTGTTCGGACTGCGGGCAGGGATTTTCGCCGGGCTGGTCTCGACGCTCGCCTATAATTTCTTCTTTCTGCCGCCGACCGGCACGCTGACCGTCAGCAATCCCGAGAATATCATAACGATCATCGTGCTGCTGTCGGTCGCGGTCGTCACCAGCCAGTTCGGCTCCCGCCTGCGCGCGCAGGCCGATCTTGCCGCCACGAGCGCCAAGCAGAACGCCGCCTTGGCCGGGTTCGTTCGCCAGCTTACCGCGACCAACAATGACGAGGAGCTGATGCAGGCGATCTGCGCGGAGATCGCGCGCCTTTTCAATGTCCGCGCGGTTTTGCTGGTGAGCAGCGAAAGCGGCCCCGCGCTTCGCGCCGCCGTTCCGCCCGAGGACCGGCTCGACACGATCGAGATGGCGGCCGCGCAATGGGTGCTCGAGCGCGGGCAATCCGCCGGGCGCGGCTCGGATACTTTGACGGCCTCGGACTGGCTGTTTCATCCGCTCAAGACCTCGGGCCAGACCCTGGCCGCGATCGGGCTGGCGCGCGACGATGGCCGCGATCCGGTGCGCTCCGATCAGATCGGCTTGCTGATGAGCCTGCTCGATCAGGCGACGTTGGTGTTGGAACGGGTACGGCTTCAGGACGAGATGCGCGATATCGCGCAGCTCAAGGAGCGCGATCGGTTGCGCGCGGCGCTGTTGTCATCGGTCAGCCATGATCTTCGGACCCCGCTGACCGCGATCCTGGCTGCGATAAACGAGATGCGCGGCAAGGCACCCGCCGAGCTGGTGGACACGGTCGACAGCGAGGCGCAGCGTCTCAACCGCTTCGTGGCCAACCTGCTCGATATGGCGAGGGTGGAAGCAGGTGCGCTCAAGCTCAATATCGAACCGGTCGACCTGACCGACGCCATCGCTTCGGCGGTCCACGACACGCGCCGCATCCTCGGCGATCATCCGATCACGCTCAACGTTTCGCCGGAACTCCCGCTGGTCCGCGTCGATCCGCATCTCTTTCATCACTGCCTCATGAATCTCCTGGACAATGCAGGCCGCTATGCAACGCCGGGAAGCCCGATCACGATCAGTGCCGCGCGCGCGCCGGGGTCGCTTACATTGTCAGTGACCGACATTGGACCGGGCCTGCCGGCCGGAAAGGAACAGGAAGTGTTCGAGACGTTCAGGCGGCTTGAAGGGTCCGACCGTACCAAAACCGGCACCGGGCTGGGGCTTGCGATCGTCAAGGGATTTGCCGAAGCGATGGGTCTTGCGGTCGAAGCCAGCAATCAGCCCGATCTCAGCGGGGCATGCTTCGATATCCGTTTCCCGGAGCCGCTGCTCGTCCGCGAACAGCCGCAAGGTGCGAACTGATGACGACGGCTCCCACCGTCCTGATCGTCGATGACGAGGCGCCGATCCGGCGGCTGCTGCACGGCACCTTGACGCGGGCCGGCTTTGCGGTCTCCGAAGCTGCGTCGGCACGCGAGGCGGTGGAGCGGCTTGGCGACGAGCCCGAGGCGGTGCTGCTCGATCTCGGCTTGCCCGATCGCGAGGGGATGGAGCTAGTGCCTATCATTCTCAAGCAAAGCAAAGCTGCCGTGATCGTCGTTTCGGCACGCGAGGCCACGGACCAGAAGGTGCTCGCGCTCGATCTCGGCGCCACGGATTATGTCACCAAGCCATTCGATACCGATGAACTGCTCGCGCGGCTGAGGGCGGCGCTCCGCAACCGCCTCACGGCCGGCGGCGGCCGCTCTCACATCGAGGTCCGCGACGTGGTGATCGACCTGCTCAACCATCGCATCACCAAGGGCGGCAGCGATGTGCATCTCACGCCCAAGGAGTTCGATGTGATCGCCGAACTCGCCCGTTTTCCTGGGCGGGTGATCACGCATCAGCAACTCCTGGCTGCCGTCTGGGCCAATGATTATGACCGCCACATCGAATATCTGCGGGTGGTGATCCGCAATATCCGGCAAAAGCTGGAGGATGATCCCGCCCAGCCGACGCTGATCGTGAACGAGCTCGGCGTGGGCTACCGGCTGATGGGGATCGACGGTTAGATTTCGATCTGGGAGCCGAGTTCGACCACCCGATTGGTCGGCAGCTTGAAATATTCCATTGCGCTGGTTGCGTTGCGCATCATCCATGCGAACAAATGTTCGCGCCACAGCGCCATTCCGGGACGATCGTTTGCGATCAGGGTCTGCCGGCTCAGGAAGAAGCTGGTGTCCATCATCGAAAATGGTGTGCCGCATGCGTCGACCTGGCCCAGCATTTCGGGGATATTGATGTCGTCCATGAAGCCGACATGGAAGAAAATGCGATAGAGGCCCGCGCCGACGGCCATGACGCGGATACGCTCGGCTCCGGAAATATGCGGCACCTGTTCGGTCACGATGGTGAGGATGATGACGCGCTGGTGAAGCACCTTGTTGTGCTTGACGTTGTGCAGCAACGCCGAGGGAATGCCGTCGGGTGCGGCCGAGAGAAACACCGCGGTACCCGCGACCCGCTCCAGCTTCGGCACCGCGGTTTTGATGAACAGTTCGATCGCCATCGATCCTTCGGCAAGACGCTCGCGCATCAGCTTTCGCCCTGCGGCCCATGTCGTCAGAAGGGTGAAGGCGATCGCCGCCACCAGCAGCGGGAACCAGCCGCCATCGGGGATCTTCGTCAGGTTGGACGCGAAATAGGCGGCGTCGACGATCAAAAACAATCCCGTCACCAAGATCGCCACGATCGGGTGCCAGCGCCAGACCGTCCAGGTCAGCACGCCGACCATGCAAGCGGTGATGAACATCGTGCCGGTGACGGCGATGCCATAGGCGGCGGCGAGGTTGGACGAGCTCTTGAAACTCAGGACAAGCAGGACGACGAGGACCAGCAGCCCCCAGTTGACCAGCGGCACATAGATCTGCCCCGCCGCGGTCTCGCTTGTGTGGTCGATCCGCATGCGCGGGAGAAAGCCGAGCTGGATCGCCTGTTGGGTGACCGAATAGGCGCCCGAGATGACCGCCTGGCTGGCAATGATCGTGGCGATCGTCGCCAGGATCACGAGCGGAAGCCTCGCCCATTCCGGCGCCATCAGGAAGAAGGGGTTTTCGACTGCATGCGGCTGCGCGAGCAGCAGCGCGCCTTGGCCCATATAGTTGAGCATCAGGCACGGAAAGGCCATGACAAGCCAGGAGAGGCTGATCGCGCGACGCCCGAAATGCCCCATGTCGGCGTACAGGGCTTCCGCGCCGGTCACGGCCAGAACGACGGAGCCAAGCGCCAAGAAAGCCAGCGGGGGGTTGAGCGCGAAGAAGCGGAATGCCCAGGCGGGATTGACGATTCCCAGGATTTCAGGGTGCCGCATCAGCGGGCCGAGCCCCAGCACTGCCAGCACAAGAAAATAGACCACCATGATCGGGCCGAAGAGGACGCCGACCCGCGCCGTCCCGTGAAACTGGATTGCGAAGAGGCCGGCGAGGATCAGCACCGAAATGGGAATCACGAAATGGCCGAAACCTTGCTCGACCACGGTCAAGCCCTCGACCGCGGATAGAACCGAGATGGCCGGGGTGATGATCGCATCGCCATAAAATAGCGCGGTCGCGAGTACGCCGAGCATGACCAGCCCGCCGCTCCATCGCAGCTTCACCGATCGCGTGATGAGCGCCAGCAGGGCGAGGCTGCCACCCTCGCCGCGATTGTCCGCACGCAGGATGATCAGGACATATTTGATCGTAACCACGATCGTCATCGTCCAGAAAATGAGCGAGAGGACGCCGAACACGTGCAGCCTGTCCACGGGCAGCCGGTGATGCCCGATGAAGCTTTCCTTCAGCGCGTAGAGCGGGGAGGTGCCGATATCGCCGAAGACGACGCCCAGCGCGCCCAGCGCCAGCGCCGGAAGGCGCTCGTGTGGGTGAGCCACGGCATCCCCGTTTGCCTCGGCCGGTGAAGATGAGACTCTGATGTCCAGATCGAATGGCCCTATGCAGCGCTAGCCACGCGATGCGCCCCTAGATGATATGTTTTCGAGATGCAAAGCATCGCCCGCGCATATGTTTTCCATATGCGGATCAGAATGGCGCGGCGCGCGCTTCAACGCCTTGTTCGCCAGCGGCTGGAAACCGCGACCTCGTCGAATATGTGCGTACCCAAACACAGCATCACGCTCCCGGCACTGGCAGTCACGAACACCACGACCGCAAGGAAGCAATCGAGCAATCCAGCTATGTGGCCCGGCATATGGACCAGCCGGGATAGGGCGTAGGCCCCCGCCGCGCTAAGCGCGATCAGCAGCAGGCCGATCGATCTAAGGCCCACGCTGGACGCTTGGTACTTGCGATGGCGGGATGAAGGCGCGTGGCGGCAATCATGCTCGTCGCTCGCCCAAACATCTTCGGCTTTCCCGTCGCGCGGCGCCGCCGTGTCGTTGGCGCTGGCCATGACATATCCGCCGAAAGGATCCTGGCGGCCCGATGCCGTCACTGCGCGGAGCAAGGAGGTGCCATATCCTCTCGCGCCATCGAGTTCAAATTTCGTTTCCATGCGACACGTCCTGATTGGGACGTCCCGGAATCTATGGGCGGGGGGATATGGAATCGAGATGACCAAATCGGACGCCGCATAGTTTTGACATAATGTTCGAGGCAGGCGCACGCCGGACAACGGCTGTTCGATGCCATCCGGGGCATCCCCGAGGGACGGCGGCGCGACGGGGCTCGAACAGCGCATCGAAGAGGGGCTTGCACGGGTCGAGGGCAGCCGGATCGAGGTACCAGAGGAGGCGCGACCGC
>CBFRWL010000138.1:0-6687 GCA_965727025.1 uncultured Sphingomonas sp. | reverse complement strand
CGAATCGTTGAGGGGGATTTATCGCAATTCAGAACGATTGGCAATAAGCGATTTCCGCATCGTCATGCTGAACGTGTTTCAGCATCCACCAGGCCGCTTGCGCTCGCGAGACGGTGGACCCTGAAACAAGTTCAGGGTGACGCGGTGGTTCAGGCGAGGGCTGCATCTGCGCCCATAAGCCTCGGGAAAAATCCCTCGTGAGCGGCGCGGAGGTCGCCCAGCGAAATTGAAAAAGTGGAGCCTTCAATCCTGTTGCCGCCTGCGATGCCCAACTCCAGAAATTCCCCCGCTGCGGCCAGCCGGCCTGGCAATTTATCCGAATTGCCGGCGACGAGATAAAGGCCTTGGGTTTCGCCGAACATAAAGCTGGCATCCTGGGGTGCGTGGCTGTTGAGTTTGCATCCGATGCCGCTCGCCAGCGCCATTTCGGCAAGTGCTAACAGTATGCCGCCGTCAGACACGTCATGCACTGCATTGACGAGGCCCGCAGCGATGAGGTTGCGAACAAGTTCGCCATGCTCGCGCTCGCGACCCAGATCCACATGTGGTGGTGCCCCATCTTCGCGGCCATGCAGCTCGCGGAGCCAGAGCGATTGCCCGAGCGCGTTCTGCCCGTCCGGCGCGCCGATCAGATAGATCGCGTCCCCAGCATTTTTGAATGCGATCGTCGCGCTCTTGCTCCAGTCTTGCAGCAGGCCCACGCCGCCGATCGCAGGCGTCGGCAGGATCGCTGAGCCGCCGCCGGTCGCCTTGCTCTCATTGTAAAGGCTGACATTTCCGCTCACGATCGGGAAATCGAGCGCGCGGCAGGCTTCCGCCATCCCCTCGAGACAACCGACGAACTGGGCCATGATCTCGGGCCGCTGCGGATTGCCGAAGTTGAGGCAGTTGGTCACCGCCAGCGGCGTCGCGCCCACCGCCGACAGGTTGCGATAAGCCTCGGCGATCGCCTGTTTGCCGCCCTCGACCGGATCGGCATAGCAATAGCGCGGCGTGCAATCGGTGGTGATCGCAAGCCCTTTTTCCGTGCCGTGGACGCGCACCACCGCTGCGTCGCCGCCGGGGCGCTGGACCGTGTCAGCGCCGACCATGTGATCATATTGCTCCCAGATCCAGCGGCGGCTGGCGATGTCGGGCGAGGCCATCAGCTTGAGCAGGTCAGCGGCGATGTCGGTGCTCTCGGGAATATCTTCGAGCGGCTTCACCTGCGCCCAGGCCTTATAGTCCTCGCGGCTCAGGTAAGGCCGGTCATATTTGGGCGCATCGTCGGCGAGCGGGCCGAGCGGAATGTCGGCCACCGTCTCGCCCTTGTGAACCAGCACCATGCGTCCGGTATCGGTCACTTCGCCGATCACCGCGAAATCCAGCTCCCATTTGCGGAAGATCGCCTCGGCAAAGGCCTCCTTGCCGGGCTGGAGCACCATCAGCATGCGCTCCTGGCTTTCCGAGAGCATCATCTCATAGGCGGTCATGCCGGTTTCGCGCTGGGGCACCTTGTCCATGTCGAGGCGAATGCCGACGCCGCCCTTGCTCGCCATCTCGACCGAGGAGGAGGTGAGCCCCGCCGCGCCCATATCCTGGATCGCCACGATCGCGTCGGACGCCATCAGCTCGAGGCAGGCCTCGATCAGCAGCTTTTCGGTGAACGGATCCCCCACCTGCACGGTCGGCCGCTTCTCCTCGCTGTCGTCGCCGAAATCGGCCGAAGCCATGGTGGCGCCGTGAATGCCGTCGCGCCCGGTTTTGGAGCCGACATAGACAATCGGATTGCCCACGCCCGAAGCCGCCGAATAGAAGATCTTGTCGGTCTCGGCGACGCCGACCGTCATCGCGTTGACGAGGATATTCCCGTCATAGGCCTTGTGGAAGTTGACCTCGCCGCCCACGGTCGGAACGCCCACGCAATTGCCGTAGCCGCCAATGCCGTGCACCACGCCGGCGATCAGGTGGCGCATCTTGGGGTGATCGGGCCGGCCGAAGCGCAGCGCGTTCATGTTCGCGATCGGCCGCGCGCCCATGGTGAACACGTCGCGCAAAATGCCGCCGACGCCGGTGGCCGCGCCCTGATAGGGCTCGATATAGCTTGGGTGGTTGTGGCTCTCCATCTTGAAGATGGCGGCCTGCCCGTCGCCGATGTCGATCACGCCGGCATTCTCGCCCGGCCCCTGGATCACGCATTCGCCCGTGGTGGGCAGCTTGGCGAGGTGGAGGCGCGACGATTTATAGCTGCAATGTTCGGACCACATGACCGAGAAGATGCCAAGCTCGGTCAGATTGGGCTCGCGCCCCAGCGCATGCAGCACGCGCTCATATTCCTCCGGGGAGAGGCCATGCTCGGCAACGATTTCGGGCGTGATCGCGGCGACGGATTCGGTCATGAGCGAGGCGATAGCGAAGCCCCGGACGCTTGTCAGCCGCTGCAATGAAAAAGGCCGGCGGGATCGCTCCCACCGGCCCGAAATGCGGTGGATTCCGCGTCAGGCCTTGCAGGTGGTGCTGCCCTTGCCCGGCGCGGTGAGCGAGATATTGTCGCTGTTGGCGCTGACCGAAAATCCTTCGGCGGTATAGGGCTTGCCCTCGCCAGCGGAAGTCAGGGTGGTGCCGCTGGTATCTTCCTTCTTCGTTTTGTAGGTCGCGGTGTTGTTGTTGAAGAAGTCGATATAGACGAGGCTGTTGTCCTTGCAGCGATAGGTGCGGCTCGCCATCACCATCGGCGGCAATTGCACCGGCGGCGCGGCGGCAACCTTGGCGGCATCGGGATCGTCATCATTGGCGGTGATGGTCTCGGGCTCGTTGCAACCGGCAAGCAGCGCAAGAATGGCGAGGGGAGCGGAAATCAGGAGGGGCTTCAGAGTCTTCATGCGGCGCGCCATTGACCAATGTCTTAACGCGCGTCAAGGGCCAGAATTGTGACAGTCGCGCCACGGGCAAGAAAAAAATGGTGCCTGCCCATGCTTTAATCGCTTGGATCGGCCAATGCTCGCCATTTGGGCAGCAATGCGGGGTTCGCCGGCGAAAGGTTTAGCTTCCTTGCCTCCTGTGCGCCGACTCAGCTAATCGTTGGCGATGACCATTGCCTCCCATGCGCTGCGACTGATCGGCAATACGCCGCTCGTGCGGCTTGCCGGACCCAGCGAAGCGACCGGCTGCGAAATTCTTGCCAAGTGCGAGTTCATGAATCCCGGCGGTTCGGTGAAGGATCGCGCGGCGCTTGCGATCATCGAAGATGCCGAGGCGCAAGGAATGATCGGCGCCGGGGGGGTCATCGTCGAAGGCACGGCGGGGAATACGGGTATCGGCCTGGCGCTGGTCGGCAACGCCAAGGGCTATCGCACCATCATCGTCATGACCGATACGCAAAGCCGCGAGAAGCAGGACACGTTGAAGGCGCTGGGCGCCGAGCTCGTGCTGGTGGCGCCGACCGCCTATTCGAATCCCGCGCATTATGTCCACACCTCGCGCCGCATCGCCGAGGAAACGCCTAATGCACTGTGGGCAAACCAGTTCGATAACACCGCCAACCGCATGGCCCATATCCGCACGACCGCGGCCGAGATCTGGGAACAAACCGGCGGCAAGGTCGATGGCTTCACCTGTGCGGTCGGCACGGGCGGAACGCTCGCCGGAGTGGGGCTTGGCCTCAAGGAGCGCAATCCGGACATCGTGATCGGCTTGACCGACCCTTATGGTGCCTCGCTCTACAATTATTTCGCTCATGGGGAGTTGAAGGCCGAAGGCAATTCAGTCGCGGAAGGCATCGGCCAGAGCCGCATCACGGCCAATCTGGAAGGCGCGCCGGTGGACACCCAGTTCCGGATCTCCGACGAGGAAGGCCTGGGGCAGCTTTTCGGCCTTCTCGAGCATGAAGGCCTCTGCGTAGGCCTTTCGTCGGGCATCAATATTGCCGGCGCAATGGCCCTGGCGCGCGAGCTTGGGCCGGGCAAGACGATCGTGACGATCCTGTGCGATTCCGGGATGCGCTACCTCTCCTCGCTGTTCAACCCGGACTGGCTGGAATCGAAAGGCCTCAAGGCGCCGGAGTGGCTGCGCCGCTGAGCTGCCCTTGAAACGGTGATATTTCCAACGAAATATCGACAGAATGGACCGTTTCAACTACATTGGCCCCATGTCGAAAGACGGCAAGGATTGATGCAGAGGGTCCGGATCGGGCTGACGGGACTGGCATGCGTCTTTCTGCTCGTCCTGCTCGGAGCGGCGTTCGTGAAGGCCGTTCACGATAGCGAGGTGGCGCGGCAGTCGGATATAGCCGTTGCCGCATCAAGCGGCTCGACGCCGCCGAAGCCGGTCAGTGATGAACCCAAGGAGCCGCTGGCTGAGCTTGGCATCACGCCAGGCAATGCACCCGAAACGGGCACTTCTTCGAAGGGCGCCAAATCGCGCTAGCCGCGTGAGTATGCGGCGAATGCGGCGCGACGTTACGCGGCAGCCTGCCTTAGCCGTTCGCCATCTGAATCATGGAAGACTGATGCATGGTTTGTTGTGCAACGAGCGTGCATCGATATGCACCGGTTGCAAAGATGTGTACGCATAGCTTATCATGGCCTTCATGAGCGCACGCTCTCCCTTTGCAGCCAGGCTTCATCTCGTGCTGAGTGCAGTGGCTATGTCCCGTGGCAAGCTCGCCAGCGTGCTGGGAGTCGATAAGTCGCTCGTCGGGCGCTGGGCTGCGGGCGCCGTGCATCCCTCGCATCATAATCTCTCCCGCATCACCGCTGTCGTAGCCGATCGCTTTCCGGGTTTCTCGATGCTTGATTGGGAACGCGACCTGCCGCAGTTCGCCGAACGGATCGGCATCGATCCGTCTGCGGCGCGGATCGAGCAGCCGCTACCGGCCGTGCAGGGATTGCCGGTCCAGTTCATCGATCGGGTGCGCCGCAATACCGAGCATCGCGGCACGGCCTATGAAGGATTCTGGCGCACATCCCGTCCCTCGGTGCTGATGCCGCACCTGATCTTTCAGGATCATGGCATGATCCGGGTCAACGCCAATGGCCTGCTCGAAGTCCGGATGGGTGGCGCCGGCTTGTTCTTCCATGGCTGGATGATGCTTTCGGATAATAATCTGTTCGTGATCATTCATGACAGCGTCGGCCAGACGCCGCTTTTCCTGATCTTCAACGGTGTGCAGCTTCCGCGGGCGGAGGTGCTGGAAGGCATATTGCTCATGGCAGCGCTCAACGCGAGCCGGACGCCAGCCGCGGTGCCGATCCTGTTGGAACGGGTCGGCGATCTAACGGGAGATCGCGAGGAGGACGATGCCATCTGCGATCAAATGATCAAGCGGCAGCCGAGCGTTAGCATCGATGAGATTTCCGATGCCAACCGTGCCTATCTAATGCGCGATGTCGGCCCTGCTGCGGCCGCCAAGGGGGGCGATCTCTTCCTGCTCGCCAGCGGCCAGCTTACGCGTGGCAGCACATCGACAGGGCAGCTTCAGGGCTGAACCCGTCACAGGATTCCGTGGCCGAGCACCAGCCGGAACACACCGATCAAAATCACGAACAGATTGAGGTTGCGTCCGGCATTGGAGCTTGAAACCGCGCCAATGCCAGCACCGATGATCGCGAGCGGAATGATGAACCAGTTGGCCCAGCCAACGAACGGAATGAACGCCACGGCTGCCAGGATCAGGGCGATCCCGCCGACAAAGAGCGACATCAAATTCAGCATGGCGTCCCTTCCCACTTCAGCGGGCGCGCCCGCATTTGGCAAATGGTGTGTTTATACGGTTCCTCAACCCCTTCCCAGCTAGATAGCGCCCGATTTCGATGCGGAGCTTGGGAATGATCAACCGGATATTGACCGGCCTCGCGCTGATGACGCTCACGCTTGCTGCCGCATGCAGCGGCAAGGACAATCGCAAGGCGGCGAACGATATCGATCCGGCGGTCACCAATGCGCTGGAGGATCAGATCATGGTCGATCCCAATCTGGTCGGCCAGGCCAACCGCTTCGGTCGCACGCCTTCAACTGGGTCGCAGGCGCCCATCCCCGATACGGCGGCAGGCGGCCCGACGGTCGCGCCCGGCAAGCTGATGCACGCGCCCAAGCCAGGCGTGGGCAAGGCCAGCGGCGCGGTCACGTTGGGGCAAATGGCCAAGGAGCAGCCGGGAAGCGCAAGCTGCGACCAGCAGATCGAATACAGCACACGCTGGGCGACGATGTTGCCCGATGCCTTCCCGCTCTATCCCGATGCGCAGGTCACCGAGGCGGGCGGCAATACTATCGCGCCATGCCGGATGCGGCTGGTAAGCTTTACCAGCAAGGCCCCGCTGCAGACGCTGGTGGATTTCTACTATACCCAGGCGGTGCGCAACGGCTTCACCGCCGAGCATCAGCTTGCGCAGGGCGAACATGTTCTCGCCGGGGTGCGGCAGAAGGATGACGGCGCTTATTACCTAAGCTTCAACGCCCGCAAGGACGGTAGCACCGACGTCGACATGATCGTCAATCACGGGCGCTAGCAGGCTGTTAAAAAACTCGGCCAGGCACCCTCATATTGTCATCCCCGCGAAGGCGGGGATCCATAAACTTAAGCGTTTCCGCGAGGTATGCACGGTTCGGAGCATATGGATCCCCGCTTACGCGAGGATGACGAAGAGTTTTTCAAGCCTCGCCTCAAGCGGCGATCGGGAAGCGCAGCAGCCGATCCGCCACCGGCACCAG
>CBFRWL010000137.1:0-6703 GCA_965727025.1 uncultured Sphingomonas sp. | reverse complement strand
ATCCGTGATGTCGTCCTGATCGAGGCGCTCGATCTGGAGTTCGGCTCGGGATTGAGCGCGCTGACGGGAGAAACGGGCGCGGGAAAATCGATCTTGCTGGATGCTTTGGGGCTGGCGCTCGGCATGCGTGCCGACAATGCCTTGATCCGCAACGGCGCTCCCCAAGCCAGCGTCAGCGCACGCTTTGAGCTGCCGCCGGATCATCCGGCATTCGCTTTCCTGAACGAGAACGGGCTCGATGCCGAGACAGGTGCCGGATTGATCATCCGGCGACAGCTCAAGGCCGACGGGGGCAGCCGCGCCTTCATCAACGATCAGCCTGCTTCGATCGGGCTGCTGCGAGAGTTGGGTGCCTTGCTTGTCGAGATTCACGGCCAGCACGACGATCGCGGACTGATCAACCCGCGTGGACATCGTGTCTTGCTTGACGGTTTCGGGCGGCTGGACGTGAGCAAGGTGGCAGCCGCGTGGGAGGAAACACGCGCTGCCAACGCCGCGCTGGAGCAAGCGCAGCAGGAGCTTGAGCGCGCCGCGCAGGACCAGGAATGGCTTGCGCACGCGGTTTCGGAACTGGCTGCGCTCGATCCGCAACCCGATGAGGAACAGGCGCTCGCGGGCGAGCGCGCCACGATGCAAAAGGGCGCGAAACTTGCCGAAGATCTCGCCCAGATCATGGGCCATCTCGAAGGATCGGAGGGCGCACTCGCGCATTTGCGCCAGGCCGCGCGTCGGCTCGATCGGATCGCTCCGGAACATACGCTGCTGGTCGACGCTCTCGCCGCGCTCGACCGCGCCGTCATCGAGGCGAGCGAAAGCGAAGAAAAGCTGGAAGGGGCGATCCAGGCTCTCAGTTTCGATCCTGACCGGCTCGAAGCAATCGAGACCCGGCTGTTCGATATCCGCGCGCTTGCCCGCAAGCATCGGGTCGAGCCCGATCGGCTTTCCGAACTCAGGCGCGAACTGGCGGACCGGCTGGAGCGGATCGAGTCCGGAACTGCCGGGCTCCAGCAGCTCGAGGCGAGGGCGGCCGCGGCCCGCAAGGCCTATGTCGAGGCCGCATCGACGCTGTCGGACGCGCGACGAGCGGCGGCCGTGCGGCTTGATGCCGCCGTGGCCGCCGAGCTTGCGCCCCTCAAGCTCGACGCCGCGCGCTTCAGAACTGCGATCGCCACGCTGCCTGAAAACCAATGGGGCAGCGAAGGATGTGATCGGATCGAATTTGAGGTTTCGACCAATCCCGGCGCGCCCTTCGCACCGTTGATCAAGATCGCGAGCGGCGGCGAGCTTTCGCGTTTCATTCTGGCGCTGAAGGTGGCGCTCGCGGAGGAGGCTGAAAGCGCGACGATGATCTTCGATGAAATCGATCGAGGCGTTGGCGGCGCGGTCGCCAGCGCTATCGGCGAACGGCTTGCGCGGCTGGCCGCCCGCGCGCAGGTACTGGTCGTCACGCATAGCCCCCAGGTCGCTGCGCGCGCCGATCGGCATTGGCTGATCGCGAAATCGAGCGATGGCACCGTCACCCGCACCAGCGTGCACGCGCTCGACGAGCATGAGCGCCGCGAGGAAATTGCCCGTATGCTTTCGGGCGCCAATGTGACTGACGAAGCGCGGGCGCAAGCGAGCCGGCTGCTGGAGGCCGCATGATTCCGGAAGCCGATGCGGCGAAAGAGCTGGAGCGTCTCGCCCAGCAGATCGCATATCATAACGAGCGCTATCACGCCGAGGACGCGCCCGAAATCTCGGATGCCGAATATGATGCGCTCGTGCGGCGAAACGCGGAGCTTGAGAGCCTGTTTCCGCACCTCATCAGGCCCGACAGCCCCAGCCGAGCGGTGGGCGCATCGCCATCCGGCCATCTCGCCAAGGTGGCGCATGCGCGGCCGATGCTCAGCCTCGACAATGCCTTTGCCGACGAAGATATTTCCGATTTCGTCGGGCGCGTCCGAAGGTTCCTCAGCCTCGCCGAAAATGCCGAGGTCGCCCTGACCGCGGAGCCGAAAATCGACGGTCTCTCCTGCTCATTGCGCTACGAACGGCGCCAGTTGGTGCAGGCGGCCACGCGCGGCGACGGGCAGGTTGGCGAGGATGTGACTGCCAATGTCCGCACGATCGCGGATGCGGAAATCCCCAAGCGATTGCCTGCGGATGCGCCCGACCTGTTCGAAATCCGCGGCGAGATCTACATGGATCGCGGCGATTTCGATGCGCTCAATCATCAGCAGGCGGCGACGGGGGGCAAGATCTTCGCCAATCCGCGCAACGCCGCCGCCGGATCGCTCCGGCAGAAGGATGCCGCGATCACGGCGGCGCGCCCTCTGCGCTTTTTTCCGCATGGTTGGGGGGAGGCAAGCAGCCTGCCGGGCGAGACTCAATCGGCGGTCGTCGCGGCGATTGTCGGCTGGGGTTTCCGCGACACGGGTCTGTTCGTGCGGGCCGATGGGGCTGACGAGGCGCTGGCGCACTATCGCCGGATCGAAGCGATGCGCGCGGATCTGCCGTTCGATATCGATGGCGTCGTCTATAAGGTCGATCGGCTCGACTGGCAGGCGCGGCTTGGATTCGTCGCGAAGGCTCCGCGATGGGCGATCGCGCATAAGTTTCCGGCGGAGCGCGCCCAAACGACGCTGGAAAAGATCGATATCCAGGTCGGCCGTACCGGCAAGCTCACCCCGGTCGCCAGGCTGAAGCCGGTGACGGTGGGCGGCGTGGTTGTCCAGAATGCGACGCTGCATAACGCCGATGAAATTGCGCGGCTCGGGGTGCGGCCGGGGGATCGGATCGTCGTTCAGCGCGCGGGCGACGTCATCCCCCAGATCGTGGAGAATCTTACCCGTGGCGAACCACGAGAGCCTTGGCCCTTCCCCGATCATTGCCCCGAATGCGGCTCCGAAGCGGTGCGCGAGGAAGGCGAGGTGGACGTTCGCTGCACCGGCGGGCTGATCTGCCCGGCGCAGCGCGTCGAACGGCTCCGCCATTTTGTGTCACGCAACGCGATGGATATCGAAGGGCTCGGCGGAACCCATGTTGAAAGCTTCTTCGCTGACGGCCTGATAAGCTCGCCTGCGGACATTTATCTGCTGACGTCGGACAAGCTGATCGGCCGCGAGGGCTGGGGAGAGATTTCAGCGAACAAGCTGATCGAGGCGATCGCGCGGAGCCGCACGCGCTCGCTGGATCGTTTTCTGTTCGCGCTTGGCATTCGGCATGTTGGCCAAGTCACGGCCCGCGATCTTGCCCGCCGCTATCATACGCTGGAGAATCTGCGTGCGGTGATCGGCACGGCCGTGGAGCAACGCCACGCCTTGCACCCGGCAGTGGGAGAGAGCGACGAAAGGTTCCGGCTACGCGCCGCCAAGGAAATGGCCGCCATCATCGAGACGCCGGGAATCGGCCCGGAGGTTGCCGACGCGCTCGTCGCCTTCTTTGCCGAGCCGCACAATCAGGAGGTGATCGCGGCGCTGCTCGCGAATGGCGTCGCTCCGGCGGCGGTTGTTCATGAAACGCGTGCGTCGCAGGTGAGCGGGCAGACGGTGGTCTTCACCGGCAGCCTTGAGACATTGTCGCGCGATGAAGCGAAGGCACAGGCGGAGTCGCTGGGCGCCAAGGTTTCGGGTTCGGTCTCGGCCAAGACTGACCTCGTCGTGGCAGGCCCAGGGGCGGGATCGAAGCTGAAGAAGGCGGCCGAACTAGGGATCAGAGTCATCGACGAACAGCAATGGGCGGAGATCGTGGCGGACGCGCAAAGCTGATTCTCGTCGCTGACCAACAGTAGCTATTGCAACTCACTTCCAAATTGGGCTTTTACCGTAAAGCGAGCCATCGTAAGCGATGAAAGGGCGGGGTGCCAACAACTTATCCCTCACGCCGGATCCCGGCTTATCTGCTTGCGGCACTTGGCCTGTTGGCGCTGCTGGTGCTGGGTGCAATTTACCTGGTGCGCGTCCAGATAATAGCCAACGCCGGCGTGACCCATACGATTGAGGTGGAAGTCGCGCTGACCAAAACACTTGAAGATGCGCGTGCGATCGAATCGGCGACGCGGGGCTACTTCATTACGAAACGGCCTGAGTTGTTGGCAGACTTCCAGGAAGGCCGGCAAAGCATAACGGCCAATCTGGCGCGGGTCGGGGTTCTGATAGCGGACAACCCGGTTCAGGTGGCCAATCTCGCCAATCTGTACAAAATCGTCTCCCGCCGGATTGATCTGGGACAGAATGTTGTTGAGCGTGTCGCGAAGGGCCAGCCGTTCGACGTGGCAAGTGAAGCAGACAAGCTTCGCGGTCGTCGCGCCACGCGCCAGCTGGCCGATCAGGTCAACATGATGATCGCGATCGAGGATCGGCTGCTTAAGCGGCGTGCCCGCACCGCGCAAAATACGGTCTGGATGCTCACCGCCGCGATGCTTGGATCTGTGGTGATGATTTTGGGCCTTGCCATGGGCGTCATCTTTGACGCGGGCAAGCGTTTCCGGATCATCGAACAGGCGCGCGACGAAGCACGGCTCGCCGCCGCCACGGCGCAGGCCGAAATGACCGCGCGCCAGGAGGCGGAAACGCAGCTCCGCCAGGCGCAGAAAATGGAGTCGATCGGCCAGTTGACCGGCGGCATCGCGCACGATTTCAATAACATGCTCGCCATCGTCATCGGCAGTTTGGATCTCGCCGAGCGCCGACTGCTCAAAGATCCCGAACGTGCCCTGCAATCGATCGATCACGCACGCGAAGGTGCTCAGCGCGCCGCGACGCTCACGGCCCGGCTGTTGGCTTTTTCGCGCCGCCAGCCGCTCGCTCCGGTGCCGCTGGACGCGAACAAGCTGGTGTCCGGCATGTCCGAAATGCTGCATCGCACCTTGGGCGAACATATTGCGGTGGAAACCGTGCTCGCCGGTGGCTTGTGGAGCACGCTTGTTGATCCCGGCCAGCTCGAAAACGCGCTGGTCAATCTGGCCCTAAATGCGCGCGATGCCATGGCCGAGGGCGGACGCCTGACGATCGAAACCGCCAACAGCCATCTCGACGAGGCTTATGCCGCCTCGCGCCAGGAAGTCGCTCCGGGCCAATATGTCGTGATCTGCGTGACGGATGCTGGCGCCGGAATGCCGCCAGAAGTGATCGAGCGCGCCTTCGATCCGTTCTTCACCACGAAGGAGGTGGGCAAGGGTACCGGGCTTGGCCTGAGCCAGGTATTCGGCTTCGTAAAGCAGTCCGGCGGCCATGTCGCAATCTATTCCGAGATCGGCGAGGGCACCACGGTCAAGATCTACCTGCCCCGCCATATCGGCCCTGCCGCTGGCAAGGTGCAGAGCGGGCCTGCCGACCAATTGCCGCAGGGAAGCACGGAAGAAACCATCCTGGTGGTGGAGGATGAGCAGCGCGTCCGCCATTTCGCCGTCGATGCGCTCAGGGAACTTGGCTATACCGTGCTATCGGCGTCAAGCGGCAGCGCGGGGCTTGCAATCATAAAGCAGCAACCGCGGCTCGATCTCTTGTTCACCGACGTGGTGATGCCGGAGATGAACGGACGGCAGCTGGCCCAGGCGGCGCGCGACATCATGCCGGCCTTGCCCGTTCTTTATACTACGGGGTACACCCGCAACGCGGTCGTCCACAACGGCACGCTCGATCCCGATGTAGAGCTGTTGGCCAAGCCGTTCACGATCGCGCAACTGGCGCACAAGATCCGGGCGGTGCTCGATCTGCGCGTTCCAACCGATCAATGACGCCGCGGCGCAGCCTGCCGGCCGCCACGTTCCAATCGTAGGATAGACCAATCCCCACTGTCCGCGCGATTGACCAGCCTCACATTCTGCGTGCGATAGGCATGAACGACTGCTTCCGCCTGAGTTGCAAGCAGCCCCGCCAGGATCAGCGTAGCGCCGGGCGCGAGCGTTCGCGCCATGGCAGGCGCCAGATCGATCAACGGCCCCGCAAGAATATTCGCCAGGATAAGATCAAAAGGCGCACGCCGCCGCAATCGCCAATGGTCGAACCCGGTAGCCGTCACAAACTCGATCGCGCCCGCGCGTGCGCCCGCCACTATGGAATTCGCCGCCGCATTGGCGGCAGCGACTTCGATCGATATGGGATCGATATCCGACGCAACGATCTTCGCGCGCGGCCAGAGCCGGTGCCCGGCGAAGGCAAGCACACCCGTGCCCGTCCCGATGTCGGCGATGTTGGCGAAGCGCTTGCCCGTTCTTGCCAGTTGATCCAGCATGAGCAGGCAGCCGGCGGTTGTCTCGTGATGCCCGGTTCCGAATGCCCTTCCGGCGTCGATTTCGAATATGACCGCTCCCGCGGGCGCGGCGCGTTGCGCATGCGAGGTGCGAACGAAAAAGCGTCCCGCCGAAACCGGATCGAGCCCGGCCTGCGACAGCGTGAGCCAATCGGCAGGTGGGATATGCTCGATGGTCGGGCTAGCCATAGCGCTGGGCGCGAGGAGGCGCAGGGCGGCGATATGTCCTGCGGTGGGCTCGGTTTCCAGATAGGCTTCGAGCAGCCACTCATCGGGTCGAGTAGGGTCGGGTTCGCGCGCAAGCAGCACGGGCAGGCGGCCATCCTCCTCGTCGATCGATTGCGCATGCTCCGCCTCGGATTTGGTGCAAGGCAGCGCTATTTTCCAGGTTCCACCCTCGACGTTCATTGCCACCTCCGTCCGCCGGATTAGGCGAAGTCCGATCGAAGCGGCAAGCCTTCAGCCGCGC
>CBFRWL010000136.1:0-6753 GCA_965727025.1 uncultured Sphingomonas sp. | reverse complement strand
GGCCTTTTCCGCAATTCCGGAAATCCCCTCGCGCCGCTCGAGCTCGTTCAATATATCGGCAATCGCAACGCCTCGGTCCTGAAGCAGCACCAACAGGTGAAACATGAGGTCGCTTGCCTCGGCAACGAGCTTTCCGGTGTCGGCGGCCAGCGCGGCGATGACGGTCTCGACTGCTTCCTCACCGACCTTTTGCGCGATCTGTGGCGTGCCTGCAGCGAACAGCTTCGCGACGTAAGAGGATTGCGGATCGCCGCCGCGACGCGCAGCGATGGTTTGCTCAAGTCTGGCGAGCGTGTCTACCATGGCAGCCTGTCAAGCGGGAAAGCCCGCTGAAGTCAATCGCCGCGGCGGTTTGACCTGCTGCCCCGGCGCCCGATGATGAGGCCGACTACACCGGCTGCGAACAAGGCGAGATCGGTGGGCTCCGGTACGGCTGAGGCGGGCTTTGCATCGGCCGGCTGTGTGGCAGCGGACGGGCCGGGCATTGCGATGAAAGCAACCGTCAACGCAATCGCCAGCCCCGCCCGCGCCATACCAAACCCCCGCTACCGCAACTCGAAGAACGGCCTGACTGCCGTTAATCATGGTTAAGCAAGTTCGCGGCCAATTTGACGAAGCGACGTATATCCAAGCGTATATTTGGTTAACGCCGGGGTCGGCTTAAGGTAAATGTAAAATTTACCGACGCTTTAGCGGCGTACTGGCAGGCCAGCGGCGCGTAGGGCCGCGTGCGCCTCTGATATGCTGTGCTGGCCATAGTGAAAGATCGATGCCGCCAATACGGCCGATGCGCCGCCGCGCTGGACGCCTGCTACGAGATGATCGAGCGCACCAACCCCGCCGCTTGCAATCACCGGCACCGGCACGGCATCCGCAACAGCGCGAGTCAGCGCGAGATCATAGCCTTCGCGCGTTCCATCGCGGTCCATCGATGTCAGCAGGATCTCGCCTGCGCCGAGTTCGGCGAGCCGGGCCGCATGCGCAATGGCGTCGATCCCCGTCTCGCGCCGGCCGCCATGCGTGTAAACTTCCCACTTTCCCGGCGCGGTCTGGCGCGCATCCACCGCGCCGACGACGCATTGCGCGCCGAAGCGGTCTGCCATCTCGCGGACAAGCTCCGGCCGCGCGACTGCGGCCGAATTGACCGAGACCTTGTCAGCGCCCGCCAACAGCAGCGCGCGCGCATCTTCTACCGAGCGAACGCCGCCGCCCACCGTCAGCGGCAGGAATACCACTTCAGCGGTCCGCGCGACGACATCGAGGATGATGCCGCGCTGCTCATGGCTTGCGGTGATGTCCAGAAAGCACAGCTCGTCGGCGCCGGCCGCATCGTAGATGCGCGCCTGCTCGACGGGGTCACCTGCATCGATCAGGTCGACGAAGTTGACTCCCTTGACGACGCGGCCGCCGGCGACATCGAGGCAAGGGATCACGCGAACCCGAACGCTCATGCCCGTGCAATCCCCAGCGCCGCCTCCAGCTTGAGCGTACCGTCATAAAGCGCGCGGCCGGTGATCACGCCTTCGATGCCTTCGGATGCGCTGCGCGCCAGCTCGAGAATGTCGCCGAGGTCGCGAACCCCGCCGCTGGCGATCACCGGCATCCGCGTTCTGCGCGCGAGGTGCAGCGTGGCATCGACGTTGCAGCCTTTGAGCAACCCATCCCGTCCGACATCAGTGAACAATAAAGCTGCGACGCCAGCGTCGGCAAAGCGATTGGCCAGTTCCTCGACCTTCATGTCGGAAACTTCGGCCCAGCCATGCGTGGCGACATAGCCATCGCGCGCATCCACGCCGACGACGATCTTGCCGGGCAGATCGCGGGCTGCTTCCTTGACCAGTTCGGGGTTTTGCAGCGCCGCCGTGCCGATCACGACACGCCAGACGCCAAGCTCGATCCAGCGATCGATGGCGGCGCGATCGCGAATGCCGCCGCCAAGCTGCACCTTGCCCGGAAAAGCCTCGATAATGGCTTGCACCGCCGACGGGTTCACCGCCTCGCCGGCGAAAGCACCGTCGAGATCGACCACGTGGAGATGGTCGGCGCCCTGCTCGGAAAACCTGACGGCCTGGGCGGCCGGATCGCTGCCGTAAACGGTGGCACGGTCCATATCGCCCTGGGCGAGCCGAACGACCTGGCCACCTTTAAGGTCGATCGCTGGGAAAACGATCAGGCTCATGGCCGCCACTCCAGAAAGCGGGTCAGGAAAGAAAGCCCATAGCCCTGGCTTTTTTCCGGATGAAACTGGACGCCGACGATCGTTTCACGCCCCACTGCCGCGGTGACCGGGCCGCCATGATCGGTTTGGGCGAGCAGCGTTGATCCGTCCATATCCTCGAAGGCGAAGCTGTGCAGGAAATAAGCCTCACCCGGAGCAATGAGCGGATGATCGCGGGTCGGCAGCACATCGTTCCATCCCATATGCGGCACCTTGAGGCCGGGATCGTCCGGCGCGAGCTTGCGCACGGTGCCGCCGATCCAGCCAAGCCCCGGATGACGCCCATGCTCCTCGCCCGCATCCGCGAGCAATTGCATGCCGACGCAGATGCCGAGGAACGGGCGCCCCTGCTCCCTCGCCGCTTCCGCCATCGCATCGACCATGCCGTCGATGGCGGTCAGGGCTTTCATACAGGCTGCAAAGGCCCCTACTCCCGGCAATACGATGCGATCGGCGGAGCGCACCGTTTCCGGATCGGCTGTGACGAGCACGTCAGGCGCTCCGGCCGCTTTGAGGGCATTTTGCACCGACCGGAGATTGCCCGCACCATAATCGATCAGCGCGACGCGCTCAGCCATGGCCGTCCTTCGCCCCGCCCAGCGTTCCCTTGGTGGAAGGCACGCTGTCCGCTTTGCGCGGATCGATCTCGATGGCTTGCCTCAGTGCGCGGGCCAACCCTTTGAAGCAGCTTTCGATGATATGATGATTGTTCTCGCCGTAGAGATTTTCGACGTGCAGCGTGATGCCCGCCGATCCCGCAAAGGCGTGGAACCAGTGTTGGAAAAGCTCGGTATCCATCTCGCCCAGACGCGGGGTCGTGAACTGCGCTTTCCACACGAGGAACGGCCGGCCCGAAATATCGAGTGCAACGCGCGTCAGCGTCTCGTCCATGGGCGCAAAGGCGCTGCCGAAGCGGGTGATGCCTCTACGGTCGCCCAACGCCTTGGAGATCGCCTCGCCGATCGCGATCGCGCTGTCTTCGGTGGTGTGGTGCTGATCGACATGCAGATCGCCTTTCACCGTCGCCTCGAGATCGATCAGCGAGTGGCGCGAAAGCTGCTCGAGCATATGATCGAGAAAGCCGATCCCGGTGGAAACACGATAGGTGCCGGTGCCGTCGAGATTGACCTCGACCGCGATGTCGGTTTCGTGGGTCGTGCGTTTGACGAGTGCGGTGCGCATGCCACAGCGCTATAGCGTCCGTGCGTCACGGCGCAACGCGTCTTGACCGGCAAAGGCCAAGCGTTCACCAAGCCTTCATGAGCGAAGAGACGCCCGACAGCCTGATTCCCTATGACGAAATCGTGCAGAATGCCCTGCGCGCGGTGGTCGGCCGGGTGTTGGGCGAAGTGCAGCGCCGCGGCGGGCTGCCTGGCGATCATCACTTCTATATCACTTTCAAGACGGGCGCGCCCGGCGTGGATATTCCCCGCCATCTCGTCGAGCGCTTCCCCGATGAGATGACCATCGTCATCCAGAACCGATTCTGGGATCTGAAGGTTGGCGAGGACAAGTTCGAGGTGGGCCTGTCCTTCAACCAGGTGCCTGCGCATCTGATCATTCCGTTCGGAGCCGTCACGGCGTTCCACGATCCGGCGGTCAACTTCGCGCTTCAGTTCCAGGTTCAGGTCGAGGGCGACGAGGAACCTGCCGAACATGACGACGCGGAAAACGACGCGCCGGCGCCGATTGTGACCGAGGATGGATCGAACGTCGTATCGGTGGATTTTACACGCAAGAAATGATCTTCATTCTTCCCGCGAGGCGGGAGGGAGGAGCATGCGTCGATGAATACCCGCACCGAGTCGGACAGTTTCGGCCCCATTGAGGTTCCGGCTGAATGCTATTGGGGCGCCCAGACACAGCGCTCGCTCACAAATTTTGCCTTTCCGGCGAATGAGCGGATGCCGCTTTCGATCGTTCATGCGCTCGCGCTGATCAAGCAGGCGGCGGCGCGCATCAACCGCCACCATGGCCTGGACATAAGCGTGGCGGACGCGATCGAAGACGCTGCCGCCAGCGTCGCCGCCGGTGCGCATGACGATCAGTTTCCGCTCGCCATCTGGCAGACCGGGAGCGGCACCCAGACCAATATGAACGTGAACGAGGTCATCGCCGGTCTTGCCAACGAAAGGCTGGCAGGCACGCGCGGCGGCAAATCGCCGGTTCACCCCAATGATCACGTCAATCGCGGCCAAAGCTCGAACGACAGCTTTCCGACGGCGCTGCATGTCGCGGCCGCGCACTGCCTTCACGAAGGTTTGCTGCCCGCGCTGCACGTGATGCATTCGCGATTGTCGCTGCAAGCCAGCGAATGGGATGATATCGTCAAAATCGGCCGCACCCATTTGCAGGACGCGACACCGCTGACGCTCGGCCAGGAATTTTCCGGCTATGCCGCGCAAATCGAAAACGCGATCGCCCGGGTCGAGGGCGTCCTGCCCCGGCTGTTACAACTGGCGCAGGGCGGCACCGCCGTGGGTACCGGCCTCAACGCGCCCTCGGGTTTCGCCGAGGACATGGCACGGGAAATCGCCAGTCTCACAGGGTTGCCCTTCGTGTCTGCCCCGAACAAGTTCGAGGCGCTCGCCTCCAACGATGCGCTGGTCGAGCTGTCCGGCGCGCTCAATGTGCTCGCGGTTTCGGTCACCAAGATCGCCAACGATATCCGGTTGATGGCGTCGGGGCCGCGATCCGGAATTGGCGAATTGAGCCTGCCGGAGAATGAGCCGGGCAGTTCGATCATGCCGGGCAAAGTGAATCCCACCCAGAATGAGATGCTGACGATGGTCGCGGCGCAGGTGATCGGCAATCACCAGGCGGTCACGGTCGGCGGGCTGCAGGGCCATTTCGAGCTCAACGTCTTCAAGCCCCTGATCGGCGCCAATGTGCTCCGCTCCATCGCGCTGCTCGCGCAGGGCATCCGCCTGTTTACCGAGCATGCGCTCGACGGCGCCCAGCCGAACCGCGATCGCATCGCCGAACTGGTCGATCGCTCGCTGATGCTGGTGACCGCGCTTGCGCCCGAAATCGGTTACGACAATGCCGCCAAGATCGCCAAGCACGCGCACGCAAACGGGCTGACGCTGCGCGAAGCCGCGCTGGATCTCGGCCTTGTCGACGAAGCGACCTTCGATCGTCTGGTGCGGCCCGAAACGATGGTAGGGCGCTGATAATAGTTCGCATTAGGAGCCCGATATGATGCCGACGCAGACCCTGTTCGCCCGCCGCCACTTTCTCGCGTCGGCTCTCGCTTCGGCGGCGGTGCTACCGGCCTCGGCGCGCGCATTGGCCGAAGCGGCGACCTCTGCTTCGCAGCGTTTTTCGGCGGCTCTGACTCGCTACGCGCAGGACATCCTCCGGCTCAGCCCGGAAAGCGCCACCTCGCTCGGCATGGACAAGGGCGCCAATGCGCCGCTCAAAGCCCGGCTTTCGGATCTTTCACCTGCGGGCAACGCGGTTTGGGCGCGGCATTTGAAGGCAATGAAGGCCGAACTTGGCGGCATCGAGCGGGCCGCGCTCAATCCAGCCGAACAGATCCAGTATGACACAGTCAACTATGCCGCGGGCGTCGGCATCGCGGGCGACGCTTTTTTCTACGGCGGTGCGGCGCAGGGCTTTTTCGGGCGGGCAATCCCCTATGTGGTGAGCCAGCAGGACGGGACGTTCTCGAGCCTGCCCGAATTTCTCGATTCCCAGCACATCATCAGCAACGCCGCCGACTGCGAGGCCTATCTGGCCCGCGTCTCCGGCATGGCGAGGGTGCTCGATCAGGAAACCGCGCTTATCGCCAGCGACGCGGCCAGGGGCGTGATGCCGCCCTCTTTCCTAGCAAGCAACGCGCTCGGGCAATTGACCGAGTTTCGCAAGACGCCGGCGGCGCAGCAGAAGCTGGTGACGTCCGTCAGCGAACGCGCGTCCAAGCTGGGCATCGCCGGCGATTGGGCGGGCCGGGCGACCAAGCTTGTCGAACAGCTCGTCTATCCGGCGCTTGACCGGCAGATCACTGCCTTCACCAGGGCGACTGCCAAGGCGCCCGATACAGCGGGCGTCTATCGGCTGCCCGACGGCGAGGCCTATTATCGCTGGGCGCTCCAGCTCGGCACCACCACGACGATGACGCCCGAGGAGATCCATCAGATCGGCCTCCAGCAGAATGGCGAGATCAAGGATCGCATCGACCAGATTCTCAAGAGCCAGGGCATGACACAGGGAAGCGTCGGCGAACGGCTGCAAGCGCTCACCAAGGATCCCAGGCAACTCTTTCCCGATACGGACGATGGCCGCGCCCAGCTGATCGCCTATCTCAACCAGTGTGTGGCGAATGCGCGCGCGATCCTCCCGCGTTTCTCCCGGCTTGGGCTGAAGGCGCCGCTCACCATCAAACGCGTGCCGCAGGATATCCAGAATGGCGCGCCGCTTGGCTATATGAACTTCGCCGCGCTCGATGGGTCGCGCCCGGCTATCTATTATGTGAATCTCAAATCGACCGCGCTGTGGCCCAAATATCAGCTTCCGACGCTCACCACCCATGA
>CBFRWL010000135.1:0-6836 GCA_965727025.1 uncultured Sphingomonas sp. | reverse complement strand
ATCTACAAGACCGACGCGCTGATCGCGGAGGATATCGACGCCTATCTGGAGCAGCATCAACATAAGACGCTGCTGCGCTTCATCACCTGCGGTTCGGTGGACGACGGCAAGTCCACGCTGATCGGGCGGCTGCTTTACGATAGCAAGATGATCTTTGAGGATCAGCTCGCCGCGCTCGAGGCCGATTCCAAGCGCGTCGGCACGCAAGGCCAGGAGATCGATTTCGCGCTGTTGGTCGACGGCCTCGCCGCCGAGCGTGAGCAGGGCATCACGATCGACGTGGCCTACCGCTTTTTCTCGACCGAGAAGCGCAAGTTCATCGTCGCCGACACGCCGGGGCATGAGCAATATACGCGCAACATGGTGACCGGCGCGTCCACGGCCGATCTCGCCGTCATCCTGATCGACGCGCGCAAGGGCGTGCTGACCCAGACGCGGCGGCACAGCTATCTCGCCCATCTGATCGGCATCCGCCACATCGTGCTGGCGGTGAACAAGATGGATCTGGTCGATTATGATCAGAAGGTCTTCGACGACATCGTCGCCGACTACCGTGGCTTTGCAGAAAGCATCGGCATCAGGGAATTCGTGGCGATCCCGATCTCCGGCTTCAAGGGCGATAATATCACCGGCTTGTCGTCCAACACGCCTTGGTATTCTGGCGCCACGCTGATGGAACATCTGGAGACGGTCGAGCTCGATCAGACGGTCGAGCAGGCCAAGCCGTTCCGGATGCCGGTGCAGTGGGTCAATCGCCCCAATCTCGATTTTCGGGGTTTTTCTGGCCTGATCGCCACCGGCCGCATTCGCCCGGGTGACGCGATCCGCGTGCTGCCGTCGGGCAAGACCTCGACCCTCGCGCGGATCGTGACGATGCCCAATGACGGGCCGGCAAGCGGCCCTGGGGGGGGCGATCTGGACGAGGCGGCAGCGGGGCAGTCCGTCACGCTGACTTTCGCCGACGAGATCGATTGCTCGCGCGGCGACGTCATCGCCCTGGCCGACAGCCCGCCGCAGGTCGCCGATCAGTTCGAGGCGACCATCGTCTGGATGTCGGACGACGAGATGCTGCCCGGCCGGCCTTATTGGCTCAAGCTGGGCACCCAGACCGTCTCGGCGAGCATCCAAGCGCCGAAATATCAGGTCAACGTCAACACGATGGAGCATCTGGCGGCCAAGACGCTCGATCTCAACGCGATCGGCGTCGCCAATCTTTCGACCGACAAACCGATCGTGTTCGAGCCTTATGCCGACAGCCGCTCGCTGGGTGGCTTCATCCTGATCGACAAGATCACCAACGCCACCGTTGCCGCCGGGATGATCCACTTCTCGCTGCGGCGTGCGCAGAATGTGCATTGGCAAGCACTCGACATTAGCCGCGAGTTTCACGCGGGCCTCAAAAACCAGAAACCCGCCGTGCTATGGTTCACCGGCCTCTCCGGCGCGGGCAAGTCCACGATCGCGAATCTCGTTGAAAAGAAGCTGGCGCGGATGAACCGGCACACCTTCCTGCTCGATGGCGACAATGTACGCCACGGGCTCAACAAGGATCTCGGCTTTACCGATGCCGATCGGGTTGAGAATATCCGCCGCGTCGGCGAGGTGGCCAAGCTGATGACCGATGCGGGGCTGATCGTCATCACCGCCTTCATCTCACCATTCCGCTCAGAGCGCACGATGGTGCGCGAAATGATGGCGCCGGGTGAGTTCATCGAAATCCATATCGATACGCCGCTCGCCGAGGCCGAGGCGCGCGACGTCAAAGGCTTGTACAAGAAAGCCCGCTCCGGCCAGCTCAAGAATTTCACCGGGATCGACAGTCCGTACGAGCCTCCGGAAGATCCCGAAATCCATATCGACACCACCGTCATGACCGCCGAGGAAGCAGCCGACGCCATCATTGCGAAGTTGATCCCATGACCATGTCCGATGCGGAGCTGGCGGCGCACCTCGCTGAAACGGCGGGCAGGCTGCTGCTCGATGTCCGGGCATCGGGCATATTCAGCCCGAAGGCGCTGGGCAAGGCGGGCGACCAGACCGCCAACCAGTTTCTATGTCATGCGATCCGCGAAGCCCGGCCCGAGGATGGCCTGCTGTCCGAAGAAGAGAAAGACAGCTCCGCGCGATTGGAGATGAGCCGGGTGTGGATCGTCGATCCTGTCGATGGCACCCGCGAATATGGCGAGGAGCGGGCCGACTGGGCCGTGCATGTCGGGCTGGCGATCGATGGCCGGCCGGTGATAGGCGCCGTAGCACTGCCGGGCCTCGATGGCGGTCTGGTAATGCGCACGGATCAGCCGCGGGCACTTCCGGCTGCCGGAACTCCGCTGCGCATGGTGGTTTCGCGCACCCGTCCTGCCGCCGAGGCGGTTTCGGTCGCCGAGAAACTGGGCGCGGAGCTCGTCCCGATGGGTTCGGCCGGGGCCAAGGCTATGGCCGTCATCCGCGGCGAGGCCGATATCTATCTTCACACCGGCGGCCAATATGAATGGGATAGCTGCGCGCCGGTGGCCGTGGCCATCGCCCATGGGCTTCATGCAAGCCGCGTGGACGGTTCGCCGCTGATCTATAACCAGCGCGACGTCTACATGCCCGATCTTCTGATCTGCCGGAAAGAACATGCCCGGCCGGTGCTCGATCTTGTCGCGCAGGTGAAGGACACGATCGACGCAGGCTGAGGTGCTCCGCGCACGATTGGAGCCTTCGCAGCGAAGCTCATCAAGATAGCCGATCCACGGTGTCGGCATGCGGCCGGGCCGACCAGTTGGTGACGTTGCGCGCGTCATCCAGCCTTATCGTCAGATCCGCCCGCTGCGGCATCTCTGCCAGGATGTGCCGGGTCAGTCGCTCATAATGCTGAACGAAGCGTGCGATTTCGGCCGGGCTCATGAACCTGCGCGGAGCAGCATCATCGGGCTGTTCTGCAGAATCATGCGCAAGTTGCTCTTCCTGCTGCGTGCGCCAGGCAGCAACGATCTCGAAGCTCGGTGCTGCCAGCAGCACCAGCATGTCCAGCTCAGCAAAGAGGCGCTGATAGGAACCGGCCAGACAGGCGTTCGCGTGCCGGCGCCAGATGCCATGCGGGTCATCGTCCCGTTCGAGTGCATTGATTGGCTGATCAAGCAGTGGATCGGGCTGTGGCAGCGCTCCCACGCACCAGCCCTCGAAAATCACCAGGTCAACGGGCTGGGCAACAATTTCCCAATCGCATTCAGGCCGTGGCTCGTCGCGGGACTTGTCAAAGCGCGGCAGGGCTACCGGTGCGCCGCGACGAAGCGCGCCGATCACCCGTAGCCCGAGGCCGATATCATGCGTGCCCGGCACGCCGCGCGTTGCGAACAGCGGGTGCACCTTCTCCGCCAACATGCTTCGTTGGGATTTCGGCAGATAGAGATCATCGAGCGAAAGCAGCGCCACCCGCAGTCCCTGTTGTTCGAGCGAACGCTTCAGACTCTCCGAAACGAAGGATTTGCCGCTACCCTGGGAGCCGCAAATTCCAAGGATGAGTGGCCTGGAAACGGAGCTTGAAAGGCGCTGCTTCAGCGCCCCTTCGATAATGTCCTGCCCGGTCGCGCGTTCAGGCGACACGATCGGGCGGGTCCTTGCCGTCAAAGAAGGCATCGAGATTGTCGGCAGCGCGCATTGCCATGGCGAGCCGCGTTTCTAACGTGGCACTTCCCAGATGGGGCAGCAGCACGACGTTTTCGAGTGGGAGGAGCGCCTCCGTCACGTGCGGCTCCTGTTCGTACACGTCCAGGCCCGCTCCACCGATCCCCCCGCTTGCGCAGGCCGCGGCGAGCGCCACCTCGTCGACGACCGATCCGCGTGCCGTGTTGATCAGAATGGCGCTTGGCTTCATCTGCTCCAGCCGCGCTGCATCGATCAGGTGACGCGTCTCGGCGCCGCCGGGGCAGTGAAGCGAAACCACGTCGGCGCGCGCTAATAGCTGCTCGATCTCGGGGATGAACTCAGCATCGAAGCCGATTTCCTCACGCGTCAATTGCCGCCGGCCGGTATAGGCGATCGCCATGCCCAGCGCGCATGCGCGGCGCGCCGTCGCCTGCCCGATCCGGCCGAAGCCGATGATGCCGAGCAGCTTTCCCGCAAGATCGCCGCCCATCAGTTGCGTGGGTTGCCAGCCACCCCATTTGCCCGCGCGCACCATCCGCTCGCCTTCGCCTGCGCGCCGGCTCACCATCAGCATCAGCAACAAGGCAAGATCGGCGGTCGCGTCCGTCAACACGCCGGGCGTATTGGTCACGATCACGCCATTGGCGCGAGCGGCGGAGGTATCGATATGTTCGTAGCCGACGCCGAAATTGGCCAGGATCTGTACGCGCCTGCCCGGCGCCTCGAGAATGGCCGAGTCGATCCTTTCGGTCACGCTGGGGCCGATCGCGTCATATTGGCGCATCGCTTCTATCAGGCCTGAGCGATCCAGAGGTTGATCGGCCGGCACGATGTGGAGATCGTATCGATCACGCAACCGTGCAAGGGCTGGGTCGGGCCACGGGCGCGTGATCAATATCGATGGTCGAGCGCTCATTTCGGCGGCTTTTCCTATTGGGCTAAGGCGTGGACGATGCTTGGGGGGTGCCGAGCGGGCCGTTCGTGTGACCGGATGCCGCGAAGCCGGCGCCGGTATCCGGGCGATGCGCATAGCGTCGCGCGAGCACGGCACAGACGATCAGTTGGAGCTGGTGGAAGAGCATCAGCGGCAGCACGATCATGCCGAGCTGTGCGCCTGAAAACAGGATGGTCGCCATTGGAAGCCCGCTGGCGAGCGATTTCTTGGAGCCGCAGAACTGGAGGACAATCTCGTCTTCCACCGCGAGCCGCATGATCCGGCGTGCGATCACGGCCGTCAGCGTAAGCGCAAGCGCGAGCAGAAGCGCCAGCAGCCCGAATAAAATCGCAAGATCGGCAAGGTCGATCTTGCTCCAGATATTGTCGACCATGCCCTTCGAGAAGGCGACATAGATGATGAGCAGGATCGAGCCGCGATCGGCATAGCCAAGCAACGTTCTGTTCCGCTGCACCCACGTCCCGATCCATGGCCGCAAAATCTGTCCTGCCGCAAACGGCGCCAGCAATTGCAGGACGATGTCGCGAAACACGCCAAAGGACAGCGCTGCGCCCTGGGTGTGCAGGAGCCAGCTCGCGAGCACCGGGCTGATGAAGACGCCCAGGATATTGGAGGCCGATGCCGCACAGATCGCAGCGGGCACATTGCCGCGCGCAATCGAGGTGAACGCGATCGAGGATTGAACAGTCGAGGGCAAGGCGCACAGGAAGAGGATCCCCGCCATCAACGCTGACGGCAGCGCTGACGGCAGCGTCCATTGCAGGCCAAGCCCGAGCAGCGGGAACAGCATGAAGGTGCTGAACAGAACCGCGATGTGAAGCTGCCACTGCTTGAGGCCGCCGAGCGCTGCCTGCGGGGACAGGCGGGCGCCATAGAGAAAGAACAGGAAGACGATGCCCGCATCGGCTGCGGCGCCCGCGATGGTGGCGCCTTGACCGCGCGCCGGAAGCAATGCCGCGATCCCGATCACCGCGAACATCAGCAGGATATAGGGGTCCATAAGCTGGCGTAGCTTGCTTGCCATCAACATCTCCTGCCGGCCCGATGCTGCGAGCCGCTCATGCCGCGCGGGTGGGCTGATGCTTCAGCCATCGCGAAAAGCGATCCAGCGCTTCACGGGTCTCCGCCTCGCTGACGGCAAAGGAAAAACGGACGAAGTGCCGTCCCTGCACCGGATCGAAATCGACGCCAGGCGCGATTGTGACTCCGGTGTCGCTCAGCAGTCGGCGGCAGAAATCCATGCTGTCATCGCTGAAGCCGCTGATGTCCGCCCAGATGTAGAAGGCCCCGTCGGGCGGGGCGATCCGGCCGAGACCGAGCTTCGGCAAGGCTTCCAGCAGCAGCGCACGGTTTCGTCGATAGGTCTCGATATAAGCTTCGAGCACCGCCTGCTCGTCCATCGCCGCCAAAGCGGCATGTTGCGACAGGCTTGGCGGGGTGAGGAACATGTTGCCCACATAGGTTCTCAACCGGTCCGCTGCGTGTTCGGGCGCGACGATCCATCCGAGCCGCCAGCCCACCATTGAAAAATATTTGGAGAAGCTGTTGATGATGATGGCTTCGGGATCAAACTCGAGCATCGAGTGCGCGGGCTCGACATAGCTCAGGCCATGATAAATCTCGTCCGAAACGATCCGGATTCCGCGCGCGCGGGCGATGGCGGCGATATCGGCGAGCCCCTGGGCATCGATCATCGTTCCGGTCGGGTTCGCGGGGCTGGCGACGATCATGCCTGCGGGAGCCTCGGGAAGATTGGCGATGTGGCTGGCCGCGATCTGGAAGCGGGTGTCCGGCCCTGCCTCAATTTCCACGGGCGTGCGGCCCAGCGCCGATATCGTATTGCGATAGGCGACATAGCCGGGACGGGTGAACGCAATCGCGTCGCCGGGGGCGAACAATGCCGTCAACGCCAGCACCAGCGCCGGGCTTGCGCCGCAGGTCAGCACGATCCGATCCGGCTCGATCTTCAAGCCATGGCGCTCGTCATACAGCTTCGCGATCCGCACGCGCAGCTCCGGGCTCTCCCAATAGGCGCCTGGTTCGGCATCGAGACGATGGTGTGCAGCTGCGATGGCAGCCGGTGGGGCGCCGGTGGACGGCTGGCCGAATTCCATGTGAATGATGGAGCGACCTTCGCTGGCAAGCTTGTACGCCAGTCTTGAGATCGTGATGGCGTGGAATGGGGCAACGACTGCGGGATTCATCGCCCGCCGTTAGCGGATCAGCCCGGCAGAGGCGAGGGTGGTTTGAA
>CBFRWL010000134.1:0-6869 GCA_965727025.1 uncultured Sphingomonas sp. | reverse complement strand
GAGGGCCGACCGCTGGACGTTCTGATTCCCCGCTATGCGCTGAACGCGGATCCCGATCCGGCAATAGCGGCTCTGATAAAGGGGCGCTCGGACACGGCCATTATCTGGGCTTACGACAAGGGGGTGCCGAACACCAGCGCCCTGCTATACCCGCCGCGATTTTGGAAAGACAAAGCAAGGTGGAAGTGCCGCAATTTCGGGGCTGGCGAGATCATTGTCCTGACCTGCTTGCCGCTCCAGCAGGCGCTGTAGGAAAGAAGGCGCGCGAATTTCCTCGAATAACGTCGCTGAGATGATCAAGGAATAGGGTTCAGCGAGGGGGAAAGTGCGAGGGGCGGCCCTGTCAGCTTGGTCAGGGCCTCGAATATCTGTTCGGGGATATAGGGCTTTTGCACCAGCAAGCCATCTTCGACGCGCTCGGACACCCATTGATGGGCGAGTCCGCCGGTCGTGTAGATGATTGGCAATTCGGGAAAGTGGCGCCTCGCCTCGCGGGCAAGCTGCCAGCCGGAGAGATCTCCGCGCAGCCCAACCTCGGTGATCATCGCGGTGATCTGGCTGGCGCGTTCCGCGAGAACCGAGAGGGCCTGCCGGCCATTTACGGCAACGATGACATCATAGCCGCGTTCCTCCAGCAGCGCTTGCGCGAGCGCCATGATGAGCGGTTCATCTTCGACAAAGAGTATCAAGGCAGGCGGCATCCGGTTCAAAATCCGCGCGGTCTTCCCGTATCCGCCTCATCAGCGTTTCCGCAGGCGCCGCTGACCCGAAGAGTGATTTGGTCTAATGCAAGTTAAGCGCGTCCGGGATCAGTAATGATCCATAGCCAAGTCTGCGAAAACGCTGGGAGCGATTCGTCACGCAACGATCCCCGCCGCAGCATGTTTTAGCGTTGGAGACCGATATGCCTCACTTTGAAGAAACCGAAGCAGAACTGACCGGCGTCGCCCACCGGCGCAGGCCGAAACCCGAGGTGCTCGCGGTCGGCGGGCGGAAATTGCAGCCGTCGACGCTGATGATGGGCCATGGCTATGATCCCGCGCTTTCGGAGGGCGCGCTCAAACCGCCGATTTTCCTGACCTCCACCTTCGTGTTCGAAAGCGCCGCGGCCGGGAAGCGCTTTTTCGAGGGGGTGACCGGTGTGCGGCCGGGCGGCGCCGAGGGGCTGGTCTATTCGCGGTTCAACGGGCCCAATCAGGAAATCCTGGAAGACCGGCTCGGCATTTGGGAGGATGCTGAGGATGCGCTGAGCTTTTCCTCGGGCATGTCGGCAATCGCGACCGTTCTGCTCGCCAATGTGCGGCCGGGCGATACGATCGTCCATTCGGCGCCGCTTTATGCTGCAACCGAAACGCTGATCGGCAAGATATTGGGCCGCTTCGGGGTGCATTGGCTCGATTTTCCCGCCGGTGCATCGCGTGAGGAGATCGAGGCGGTGCTGACGCGTGCCAGCGTGACGCGCGTGCCGTTGATCTACCTCGAAAGCCCTGCGAACCCGACCAACGCGCTCGTTGACGTCCAAGCCGTTCGCGCCGCAAGCGAAGCAGTCTTCAAGAACGATCGGCCGCTTATCGTGATCGACAACACATTTCTGGGGCCGCTCTGGCAGAAGCCGCTCAGGCATGGCGCCGATCTGGTGATCTACAGCCTCACCAAATATGCTGGCGGGCATTCGGATTTGGTCGCGGGCGGCGCCGTCGGATACAAGCGTGCGATCGATCCGGTGCGGGCGATGCGTAACACGGTTGGCACCATTACCGATCCGCACTCCGCCTGGATGCTGCTGCGCAGTCTCGAGACGCTCGAGTTGCGCATGACGCGAGCAGGAGAAAATGCCGCCAAAGTCTGCGCCGCGCTGCGCGAGCATCCAAAGGTGCAGCATGTCGGCTATCTCGGCTTTCTGGATGAAGGCAGCACACAGGCCGACATCTATCGCCGGCACTGCACCGGGGCCGGGTCGACCTTCTCGCTCTATCTCAACGGTGGGGAAGCCGAAGCATTCATGTTTCTCGACGCCCTCAAGATTGCAAAGCTCGCGGTCAGCCTGGGCGGCACGGAAACGCTGGCCAGCCATCCGGCGGCGATGACGCATCTCTCCGTCGCGCCCGCGCGCAAGGAAGCGCTGGGCATCGGTGAGAATCTGGTCCGCATCTCGATCGGGGTAGAGGATCCGGACGATCTCATCGCCGATTTTATCCAGGCGCTGGACGCGATCTAGCGCCGGACGGGTCGAGAAGCGGGGCGGGCTAAGCATTGACGATTGGAGCCGAAGTGCTCCGCCATCGTTGTGCAGCGAAGCTAGGAGACTGCCATGGCCGCGCGGCACGAGATGAAGCATGAGGGGATCGGCTCGGGTGCGATTGCGGTCGCCGCCGGAATTGCCGCAGCCACTGCTGCCAGCGCCCTGTTTAACGTCGCGAAGGCGCGGCAGGCCGAGCAGGAGAATCCGCCAACGGGCAAGTTCCTCGAAATCGATGGCGTTCATCTCCATTATGTCGAACGTGGGGAGGGGCGTCCGCTCGTCCTGCTCCATGGGAATGGCGTATCGCTTGTTGACATGGAAGCGAGCGGACTGCTCGATCGCGCGGCGCGGCATTACCGAGTCATAGCCTTTGATCGGCCGGGTTACGGCCATAGCACGCGGCCTCGCGATCGGACCTGGTCTCCCGAAGAGCAAGCGGCGCTGCTCTGGACCGCGTTGAGAAGCCTGGGCGTGGCGGGGCCAATCATCCTCGGTCATAGCTGGGGCACGTTGGTGGCGCTGGCGATGGCGCTGGAACATCCAGGCGAAACCTCCGCACTGGTTCTGGCTTCGGGCTATTATTACCCAAGCGGGCGGATGGACGCACTGCTGCTGTCGCCGCCCGCACTGCCGGTGGTAGGCGATGCAATGCGTTATACGGTATCACCGCTCGTTGCGCGACTGGTCACGCCGGCTTTGATCGAGCGCATGTTCGCGCCGGCCAGCGTCCCCGAGAGCTTCGCAGCTTACCCAATCGAGCTTTCGCTGCGCCCCAGCCAATTGCGGGCGGCATCCGCGGAAGCCGGCATGATGGTTGGCGCGGCCGCGCGGCTGAGCAAGCGATATGACGAACTCGATCTGCCGGTCATACTGATCTCGGGCGATGGCGATCGGATCGTCGCCTTCGATCAGCAGTCAAAGCTGATGCATGAGGCGATTCCCGGCAGCGAGCTGCGGATCATCGAAGGGGGCGGGCATATGATCCATTATCTCGATCCCGATGCGGTCGGGGCGGCGATCGATGCCGCCGCCGAACGCAGCCCGTTTCAGGATGAGCCGCAGGATCTCCCTGCCTCAGACCTGCAAAGCTCCTCGATCCAGGATTCCAGCCATGTCTGATGAACCAATGTTGAGACCAGGCGACGTCGCCCCGCAGGGTACGCCAGGGACCGGGGAAAATCTTTGTCCCCAATGCGAAGGTACTGGAAAGCTCGGTGATCGGATATGCCCTCATTGTGATGGCACTGGCCGCATCGTGGAAGGAATCGGCGGGGCATAGCTGATCGTTGCGCCGGCTTACTGAAGCTAGCGACAAAGCCTACGGACCAAGCTAACAGGGGCTCATGACCAAATCTGCAACCGACGTGATGCACGACATCGTTTATTCGGCGGTGATCGATGCATTTGTAGCGATCAAGGCGGCATCCAAAGGGTTGCCGAATACTTTGCTGCGCGATCTCAACGCAATTCACGCGAACACGACCTTCGCTGATTTCCCCAAGGAACTGCAGGATAGCATCAATGGCAGCGTGCGCGCTGCGTTCAACCGGCTGCTGAAGGAGGGCTATTCGGTGTCGACTGGCCAGCCGCAACGGCCCGACCGGCCGAACCCGCGCCGGCAAGGCGATGGCGGTCCGCGTCAAGGACCGCCGCCAACGCGCCACGATCCCGGCGGCAAGCGGCCGCCGCGCCGGGATCAGCCCGATAAACCCCGACCGCGCCCACGCAGCCGGTAAAGGCGTTCCCGCGCCAAGCTTGCTTCAGGTGCCGCAGCGTAGAGGTCGCGCTGGTGACGTGAACAAGTTCGGCGCGGGATTCCGCCAGCAGGATTAGTGGACGAACCGCGCGACAACTTCGCGATAGCTACGGCTTACTTTCACCTGCGCGCCTGAGTCGAGCACCAGGAAGCATTCGCCGTTGGTATGCGGCTTGACCTGCCGCACAAGATCCAGGTTCACGATGGTGGAGCGGTGGACGCGCTGAAAGCGGCGCGGATCGAGGCGGCGTTCGAGATCCTTCATCGTTTCGCGCAGGATCAGCGTGTTGTCGCCGGTGTAGATGCACATATAGTCGCCGGCGGCATCGATCCGCTCGATCGTATCCACGTCTACGCGGAAGATCTGGCCGCGATCCTTGACATTGATGAGCTTTTCGAAGCGGTTGGAGGCAGGCGCTTCGACTCCGTCGGTGATATTCTCCGCGGCATCGGGCGCCACTTCAGCCAGCACTTCCTTGAGGCGGCCGGCTTCTTCGGAGGCTTTCTTCTCCGAAAGCCGCTGGCGAACGCGATCGAGCGTGTCGGCGAGCCGGGTCTCATCTACCGGCTTCATGAGATAATCGGCGGCGTCAGCTTCGAACGCACGGATTGCATGGTCACTATAGGCGGTAACGAACACGAACAGGGGCGGCTCAACCTCCATGAGCCCCTGGATGACGGAAAAGCCGTCGAAGCCCGGCATCTGGATATCGAGAAAAACGAGATCGGGCTTGTTGGTCTTGATCGACCGAATCGCCTCGCGCCCATTGGTGCAGCGATCGATGATTTCGATGTCCTCATGCGGTTCGAGCCGGAGCTCAAGGCCTTGGATGGCGAGCGGTTCGTCGTCGACGAGGATGGTTCGGATGGTCATGCAGCTTCCTTGGTCCTGTCCGTCTGGTACGGGATTTCGATGGTAACACTAAATCCCCCCTGCGGGTTCGACTGGATATCGAGGCGATGATCCGCGCCATAGGCTTGCGCCAGACGGTCCCGAATGTTCGCCAAGCCGACTCCCGTCGAGTGTGCCGGTCTTGCTGCCCCCTCATTCCATGCCGGTCCGGTATCCGACACGGATATCAAAACATGATCTCCTATCCGTTTGGCTTCAACAATGATGTCCGCGCCCTCTTCCTTCGGCGTGACGGCGTACTTGATAGCATTTTCCACGAGCGGTTGAAGCAAAAGTGACGGCAGACGTGCTCGTTCCACATTTGGGTCGATGGAGAAATCGGTACGAAGCCGATCCTCGAACCGCATTTTTTCGATTTCAAGATAGAGCTTCAGCGTCTCGATCTCCTGCAACAGCGTCACCTGCGCGGTTGCTTCGTTGATCAAGGTATAGCGAAGGAAGGACGACAGCCGCGATAGCATCGCATTGGCGCGCTGGGTCTGCTTGAGCAGCACCAGCGTCGAAATCGAGTTGAGCGTGTTAAAGAGAAAGTGGGGATTGAGCTGATAGCGCAGCATCGCGAGCTGGGCCGAACTCGCCTGCACCTCGAGCCGCTCCATCTGATGGATCTTCTCTTCGAGCATCAGGTAGAAATTGATGCCATAATAAAGCGAGGACCAGGCCGCGAGCAGCGCGAAATCGAGCAGGATCGCGCCAAGGAACTGCGGACCTTCGGGCACCGTCTCCTGCCGATAGAAGGTCGCGTGCGCCCATACTTCGATGGTGGAGAAGGCGGCTGAGGCCAGGAGCAATATGACGATCGAAAACGACCAGGTGATCGCCGGCTTGAGATTGATCAGCCGGCGGAACGCGGCCGCCATGAGCAACGTCAGCGAATAGCCGGTCGCCGTGGTCAGCCCGGTAGGAACGATGAACAGCATGCCCATCGCATTGGCGATGCCGCCGAGCGAACGCAGCATGAAATAGCCAGCCCAGCCTGCCGATTGCAGAATCCAGAAGGCGCGGTTCTTGTCGTCGAAGAACGGCTGGGACCCGAGACCTAAGGGCATGGCGATGCTCTAGCCGGGTTTATTGCGCAGGGCAAAGGCTGAGAAGGTTTCGCTCTCTCAGCCTTTGGTCTGCACGATAACGTTATTCCGAAGCGGATGAGGTGCCGGCTGGCGAAGCGCTTCCCTTCTTGCGAGGCTTGGCCGGTGTTTTGGCCACGGCCTTCACAGGGGCCGGCGCCTTGGCCGCTTTCACGGGGGCGGGGGCTTTGGCTGGCTTGGCAGAAGCCGGCGCCTTGGCCGCCTTTGCAGGAGCCTTGGGTGCCTTTGCGGGCGCCGTAGCTTTGGCAGTGGCTTTAGCCGCGCTGCTGGATGCCGCCTTCGGCTTGGCCGCGCGCTTGGAAGCGGGGGCTGCCGCCGGAGCTGCGGCAGCGGGCTGCGCCTTGCGGCCGAGCCCGATCTCATGGGCGAGCTTGCGCCGCTGGGCTGCGTAATTGGGCGCAACCATTGGGTAATCCGCGGGCAGCTTCCACTTGGCGCGGTAATCGGCAGGCGTCATCTGATATTGAGTCATCAGGTGGCGCTTGAGCATCTTCAGCTTTTTCCCGTCTTCAAGGCAGACGAGATAGTCGGGCTTGATCGAAGCACGTATCGAAACCGCGGGTTCCGGTTCCGGCTGCTGAGCCGGAGCAGAATTGTTCAACCCTTGGAGCGCCGAATACACATTGCCGATCAACGCAGGCAGATCATTGGTTGCAACATTATTGTTCGCGACATGCGAAGCCACGATATCTGCGGTCAGTCCGAGCAGCGTTTCCTTGTTCTGATCAGTCACCGGATCCTCCTTTTGACGAGATCGACGGCCCTAAACGACATACCTCGACCGTTTTTCCCAATTGCCCGCGTGCGCGTGGCGATTATTACCAAAAAAAGCAACCCCTATATACGGCCAGTGCATAAATCATGAGAGAT
>CBFRWL010000133.1:0-6939 GCA_965727025.1 uncultured Sphingomonas sp. | reverse complement strand
CCGACAATGCGCGTTCAAATTCCGGCTCGACTGTGGCACAAAAATGGCGCGTGCCACGTTCGACATCAATTCGCAACATTCCTGCGCATAGCCGCGAGTCGCTCGAGCGTCTCGCGCTACGCTATGTCGAGCGTTACGCGACGACGCGCATGAAATTGACGCGCTACCTTGAACGCAAACTGTATGAACGCGGCTGGGGCGGCGAGGATGCGCCACCCGTCGCTGCCATCGTCGAGCGGATGGCCGCGTTGGGTTATGTGAATGACCGGCAGTTCGCCGAGATGCGCGCCGGTGCGCTGGCGCGGCGGGGATATGGGAAACGCCGCGTTCGGGCCGATCTCGCCGCTTCGGGCATCGCGGCGGACGATTCCGAAGAGGTGTTGCGCCAGTCGGACGAGGCGGCGAAGGAAGCGGCGTTGCATTTCGCGCGACGGAAACGGCTCGGCCCGTTCGCAGACAAGGAAGGCGACGCCAACAGCTACCGCCGGGCCTTTGCGGCCATGGCGCGGGCGGGGCATCCTCTGGACATTATTAAAGAAATCCTTACGGAGAGAGAATGATAAATTCGTTCTGCCGGCCTTTCGGCAGGGCGAATTGATCGCCCCGGCGTGATTGCAGCTTCGTTTACGTTTCGAAACGTGCTAGCGCTGAAGGTCAACCTTCGGGGGGAGGTATATGATAACTGAGCGGGTCGGGTTGTCCGCCTTGAGTGAAGACGTGAGCGTGTTGGCGACGGATCTAGCCTTGGAAACAGCGCTTTACTGTGACGACCAGCTGGAAGAGCAGGCTATGACGGTGGCCGGCTCGGTGAAGTGGTTCGATGCCATGCGTGGCTTCGGTTTCATGGTTGGGGACGGCGACATCGGCGATGTGCTGATTCATTTCTCCGTGCTTCGCGATCATGATCGGCGCGCATTGCCCGAAGGCGCGCGGCTGGTGTGCGAGGTGGTGCGCCGCGCGCGCGGGTTGCAGGCGCGGTCGATCACGTCGATCGATATCAGCACTGCGATCGGCCCCGATCCGGACGTGGTTGCGCGACGCGCGCATGACCGCGTCAATCCCACCGAGTTGATCGATCAGGCTGGCGAGTTCGAGCTTGTTCGCGTCAAATGGTTCAATCGGCTCAAGGGATATGGCTTCGTCGTTCGCCAGAATGGCGATGATCGCGATATCTTCGTCCATATGGAGTTGGTGCGTCGCGCGGGCCTGGTCGATCTGGAGCCCGATACGCCGTTGCTCGCGCGCGTTGCCAAAGGCCGCAAGGGCCCCCTGGTCGTCGATCTGAGCGCTGCCGACGCGTGAGACTTGCTCGGCCGCTCAGCGGCGTCCTTCTGCTTTTGTCGATCGTCGCCACCGGCTGCCGAGCGGGGGAACCTGTCGGCTCCGGTGCGGTCACGCGCGCGGTCGACCTCATACCGGTCAGGATCAAGACGCAGAAAGGCTTGCAGCTTTTCCATGTGGAGGTGGCCCGTACCCCGGCCGAGCAGCAGCGCGGCCTGATGTACCGCAAGTCGCTTGCCCCCGATGGCGGCATGATCTTTTTGTTCGATGCGCCGGAGCGCGCGATCTTCTGGATGAAGAACACCTATATCCCGCTCGACATGCTCTTCATCCGCGCCGATGGAAGCATCGCCCGGATCGCGGCGAACACCACCCCCTTTTCGCTGGAGCCGGTCGATGCGGGCGAGGATGTGACCGCGGTCATTGAGATCGCGGGCGGGCGCGCCGCAGCCGTCGGCATCCATGAAGGTGATCTGGTGAGCTGGTCCGCCGCTTCGGGCTGACCGCTTTCCCGCACGTCACGGAACCGCTTTCGTTCCTCCGCGCACGCCGCTAAGGAACGCTGGCTGGCATGCCGGCAATTCTTGGAGACGATGCTTGGCGCTAACCCCCCAGACCGATCCGGCGTTTCTTCGCGAGGTAGACGAAGAACTGCGGCGGGATCAGCTCGGCCAGGCGTGGCGTCGTTATGGCAAGGCGCTGATAGCGCTCATCCTCGTTGGTCTGGCGCTGTTCGGCGGCTATCTGTGGTGGCAGGCCAACAGCGAACGCAAGGCCGGCGAGGAAGGCGAGCAACTCAGCGCCGCGCTTGACGATCTGAGTGGGGGCCGCCCCGCGCAAGCCGACGCCAAGTTCAAGGCCATCGTGCAGGGCGACAATCCCGCTTATCGTGCCATCGCGCAGCTCGCCCAGGCTGCCCGCAAGTTCGAGGCCGGCGATGCGAAGGGTGCCATCGCGGCGTATCGGGCGATCGAAACCGATAGCGGCATTGCGCAGCCGTTCCGCGACACTGCGCTGATCAAGGGCGTGGCGGCTGCGTTCGATACCATGCCGCCGCAAGTGGCGATCGATCGGCTGAAGCCGCTCGCGCAACCCGGCGCACCCTGGTTCGGCAGTGCAGCCGAGATGACGGCAATAGCTTATCTGAAGCTCAACCAGCCGCAAAAGGCGGCTGCGATCTTCAACGAACTTGCCAAGAGCACCGAGGTGCCGGAAACGCTGCGCGCGCGCGCCGTGCGGATCTCCGGCGCATTGGACGAACGAACTTCGGCGCCGTCTGCGCCCCAGAAGGAAAAGACTGAATGAAGCGATTTGCCGCCGCAGCGATGATCCTCCTTGCCCTGTCGGGTTGCGGCATCTTTCGCGGAAGAGAGGATAAGGGGCCGAAGACGCCGCTGCTCGGTCAGCGCATCCCGATCCTCACTTATGAGAATGCCGCGGAAACCGATCCCGGCCTGGCCGGCGTCGAAGTGGCGTTGCCCGCGACCGAGACGAACAGCGCATGGGCTCAGCCGGGCGGCAACGAACGCAAGGTTATGGGCAATCTCACGCTCGGCACGGCGCTTGGCGAGGCTTGGAACGCGCGGATCGCGGGCGGCTCCACGAAGGCCCGGCTGGCGGCTTCGCCGGTCGTTGCCAATGGAACCGTCTACGTCATCGATACGCAGGCGGTCGTGCATGCCTTCGATGGAAAAAGCGGAGCCGCCCGTTGGCGGACCTCGCTTGGCGTCCATGGCGATGGCGAGAGCTCGGCGTTCGGAGGCGGGGTGAGCTTCGACGACGGCCATCTCTACGCCACCACCGGCGTTGGCGACGTTGCTGCGCTGGATGCAGCGACTGGCGCCGTGCAGTGGAAGGTTCGCCCAGCGGGTCCGCTGCGGGGTGCGCCAACCGTGGCGAACGGTCAGCTTTACGTGATCACGCAAGACAATCAGATCTTCGCGCTCAACGCGACTGACGGCAAGACCGTCTGGAACGAGGCTGGATCGCTGGTAGCTTCGGAGATTTTTGGAGCGGCGGCGCCTTCGGTTGCACAAGGCACGGTCGTGGCCGGCTTTTCTTCCGGCGAGCTGACAGCCTATCGCTATGAGAATGGCCGTGCGGTTTGGCAGGATGCCTTGTCGCGCACCAGCATGTCGACTGCCGTGGCCTCGCTTTCGGATATCGATGCCGATCCGGTGATCGAGGAAGGCAAGGTTTACGCGATCGGGCAAGGCGGCCGCATGGTCGCACTCGATATCGTCACGGGCCAGCGGCTGTGGGAGCTCAACATCGGCGGAATTTCGACGCCATGGGTGGCGGGCGACTGGATCTTCGTCGTCACCGATCAGGCGCAGCTGCTCTGCATCGCGCGCGCCACCGGCAAGGTCCGCTGGATCACGCAGCTCCCGCACTGGCGCAAGCCGAAAAAGAAGGACAAGCTGATTACGTGGACCGGCCCTGTGCTTGCGGGCAACCGGCTGCTGCTCGCCAACACGCTGGGCGAACTGCTCAACGTCGACGCGGCGACGGGCAAAATCGGCACCAAGACGCGCGCGGGCAAGGCGATCTATCTGTCGCCGGTGATCGCCAACAATACGCTCTACATCCTCGACAGCGACGGGCGGTTGAGCGCCTGGCGCTGATGTATGGCCGCTGTTCCCACCGTAGCGATCATCGGCCGGCCCAATGTCGGCAAATCGACCCTTTTCAACAGGCTGGTCGGTAAAAAACTCGCGCTCGTCGATGATCGCCCCGGCGTAACCCGCGACCGGCGCGAGGGCGAAGCCACGTTGCTGGGCATCCCCTTCCGTCTGATTGATACCGCCGGCTTTGAGGAAGATGATCCGCAAACCCTGCCAGGGCGGATGCGCGCGCAGACGGAAGCTGCCGTCCGCGCCGCGGATGTGGCCCTGTTCATGGTCGATGCACGTGCCGGGTTGACGCCGCTGGACGAGGAAATTGCGCGCTGGCTGCGCGGGGGCGATGTGCCAACCGTGCTCGTCGCGAACAAGGCTGAGGGCAGGGCAGCGGAGAGCGGCCTGTTCGAAGCTTTCGGCCTGGGCTTTGGCGATCCGGTGCCGCTCAGTGCCGAGCATGGCGAGGGGCTGGCGGAACTGTTCGAGGCGCTCGCCCCTCACATCGATCGACCTTCGGATGACGAACCCGGGGACGACGAGCAGGAGCGGCCGGATGCGCCGCTCAAGCTCGCCATCGTCGGCCGCCCCAACGCCGGCAAATCGACGCTGGTCAACCGCCTGCTCGGCGAGGAGCGGCTGATCACCGGCCCCGAAGCCGGCATTACCCGCGATTCGATCGCGATCGATTGGCAATGGCAGGCCAAGGATGGGACGCGCCGCGCGGTACGGTTGATCGATACGGCTGGCCTGCGCAAGAAGGCGCGGGTGCAGGACAAGCTCGAAAAGCTCTCGGTCGCCGATGCGCTGCGGGCCGTGGATTTTGCCGAGGTGGTCGTGCTGCTGCTCGATGCCACCAAAGGGCTTGAGGCGCAGGATCTGAAGATCGCCGATCAGGTTCTGCGCGAAGGTCGTGCGCTCATCATCGCGCTCAACAAGTGGGACGTGGCCGAAAATCCGCCCTCGCTGTTCCAAGGCGTGCGGGCGGCGCTTGATGAGGGGCTGGCTCAGGCCAAGGGTGTGCCGCTGCTGACCGTCTCGGCCTTCACCGGGCGCGGGCTCGATCAAATGATCCAGGCGGCGTTCGATGTCCGCGAGGCTTGGTCCCGGCGCATTTCGACCGGCCAGCTCAATCGCTGGTTCGAAGCGGCCGTGGAGCGCAATCCGCCCCCTGCACCGGGCGGCAAGCGAATCAAGCTGCGCTATCTCACCCAGGCCAAGACGCGACCGCCCGGCTTCGTCTTGTTCGGCACGCGTGTCGATCAGCTTCCTGAGAGCTATCGACGCTATCTGATCAACGGCATCCGCACCGATCTCGGCTTTCAGGGCGTGCCGATCCGCCTCACCGTTCGCGCGCCGCGTAATCCGTTCGAAACATGATCGAGCATGTGCTGGACACGCGCGGCCAGCGTTGCCCCTGGCCCGCGCTCCGGCTTGCCCGGTTGATGCGCCGCGCCGCGCAAGGCGACAAGGTGATTCTCCTGTTCGACGATCAAAAGGCCCGATCGGAAATCGCGGATTTGTGCGAGAGCAACGGTTGGTCGCTTTGCGAGCGGCCAAATGGCGACGGCGCCTTCATCATCTTTCGCTGAGTTCGTCTCAACGACCTGTTTACGTTCACCCGCTAAAGAGGGTGCAACTGACGTGGGTGGGCAAGAGGAAACGAGATGGCGTACGAGGCAGCGGCGCTCGTCAACTGGACGGATTTCGCACAGGCGCGTGCGCAATTGGGTGATCAATTCGTGCGCATTCTCGGCTATTTCCGGGAAGATGGCGTGAAGTCGATCTCTGCTGTCGAGGATGCGATGCGCAATCGCGATGCCGCCGCTCTTGTGCGTCCGGCGCATACTCTCAAAGGCGAATCGCTCCAATTCGGTGGCGAGCGGCTCGGTCTGCTTGCCGAGCATATCGAGCATACCGCCCGCCGTTGTGTCGAAACTCACGAATCGCCGGACGAGCTTCTCGAGCATGTCGTGAAGTTGCGCCCGCTGTTTAACGAAACCGTTCAGCAATTCGAGGGCGGCAGCGCCGCAGCACCCGTTCGTCGCCCGGTCGTCTTCGGCCGCAAAGCAGGCTGATCAGTTTTCTTCCGCCGGCTCCGACTGGAGCTGGACATAATTTTGCAGCCCCATATTCTTGATCATGTCGAACTGCCGCTCGAGCGTGTCGACATGCTCCTCCTCATTTTCGAGAATGTCTTCGAAAAGCTCGCGGCTGATATAGTCGCGCACGCTTTCGCAATGCGCGATCGCGTCCTTGAGCGGCGGTATCGCCTCCAGTTCCAGCTCAAGATCGGCTTTCAGGACTTCCTCGACATTCTCGCCGACCCGCAACCGGCCAAGCAATTGGAAATTCGGTAAGCCGTCCAGGAAGAGGATGCGATCGGCCAGGCGATCGGCATGCTTCATCTCGTCGATCGATTCTTCATATTCGAACTTGGCCAGCTTCTTCACGCCCCAATGGGTGAGCAGCCGGTAATGCAGGAAATATTGATTGATCGCCGTCAGTTCATTCTTGAGCGCCTCGTTCAGATATTCGATGACGCGCGCATCGCCCTTCATGACGGCCTCCGGCTATTGGAAAATCAGATTAACCCGGAGGCGACGGAACGGGAACCTTAAAAAGCGTGCGCGATCAGCCGCGGTGCTCGTTCTGGATGATGTCGCGAGCAAAGGGAAAGCACTGCCCGCAACGCGGACGGCGGCCGACAGCAGCATAAGCTTCACAGGGCGTGCGCGCGCCTTGCCGTGCAGCCGCCCGAACATCCTTCTCGCGGATCGCATTGCAGACGCAGACGATCATGCACCTCTCCCGAATCGTTGAGATGGATTTATCGCTATTCAGAACGATTTGCAATAAGGGTTTTTCCGTATCGTCATGCTGAACTTGTTTCAGCATCCACCGAGCTGCCAGCGCTTGCGTGACGGTGGACCCTGAAACAAGTTCAGGGTGACGCAATGGTTCAGGCGAGGGCTGCGTCAGCGCCCATAAGCTTGGGGAAAAATCCCTCATGTGCGGCACGGAGATCGGCTAATATAGCTGA
>CBFRWL010000132.1:0-6980 GCA_965727025.1 uncultured Sphingomonas sp. | reverse complement strand
TAGCGCTCCGCGCCTGGATCGAGCAGTTGGAGCAGGCCGATGACCGCGGACATCATTGACGGCAAAGCCTTCGCCGCGGGCTTGCGCGGCCGGATCGCAGCCGCCGTGCCCGATTTCGTGGCGCGGGCAGGGCGCAAGCCTGGGCTGGCGGTCGTGCTGGTCGGCGAAGATCCGGCGAGCCAGGTCTATGTCCGCTCCAAGGGCAAGATGACGGTCGAAGTCGGCATGGCCAGCTTCGAGCATAAGCTCGATGCCGGGGTGCCGGAGGAGCAATTGCTGGCATTGGTGCGCGAGCTTAATGCCGATCGACAAGTCGATGGCATACTCGTCCAGCTTCCGCTGCCGAAGCATATGGACGAGGCCGCAGTGATCGCGGCGATCGACCCTGACAAGGATGTGGACGGCTTCCATGTCGTCAATGCCGGAAGGCTGGCGGTTGGCGCCGACGGATTCGTGCCGTGCACGCCGCTTGGCTGCCTGATGTTGCTCAAGGATCGGCTGGGGAGCCTTGCCGGGCTCAACGCCGTCGTCATCGGCCGCTCGAACATCGTCGGCAAGCCGATGGCGCAATTGCTCCTGCGCGAGAGTTGCACCGTGACGATCGCCCATAGCCGCACGCAAAATCTTGCCGCCGTGGTGAAGAGCGCCGACATCGTCGTGGCGGCGGTCGGCCGGCCGGAAATGATCAAGGGCGATTGGATCAAACCGGGCGCCACTGTGATCGATGTCGGCATCAACCGCGTGCCTGGTACCGAGCCCGGCAAAACCAGGCTCGTCGGCGACGTAGCCTATGACGAAGCAGCCGAGGTGGCTGGCGCGATCACCCCCGTGCCGGGCGGCGTAGGGCCGATGACGATCGCGGTGCTGTTGCGCAACACGCTGGTCGCTGCCTATCGCCGCGAGGGACTGCCGCCGCCCGGGCTCGCATGATCGCGCTGTTTCTCTCGGCGTTCGTCACGCTCTTCCTCGTGATCGATCCGCCCGGCTGCGCGCCGATCTTTGCGGGCCTGACGAGGAATGCGACGCCGGTTCACCGCCGGGCGATGGCCATTCGATCGACACTGGTAGCTTCTGCCGTGCTGCTGATGTTTGCCCTCGTCGGCGAGGCGCTGTTGCAGCAGCTGGGGATCAGCCTCGACGCCTTTCGTATCGCAGGCGGCATCATGCTGTTCCTGATCGCGCTCGAAATGGTGTTCGAGAAACGGACCCAGCGGCGGGAGCATCGTGCCGCCGAAGTAAGCCAGGATCCCAGCTATGAGGACATCTCCATCTTCCCGATGGCGATCCCGATGATCGCTGGCCCAGGCGCGATCGCGACCATCATGCTCCTGGTCGGGCGGAGCAATGGGGCCGCCCAAACCCTGGTGGTATTGGCCGCTTTGGCGGCCACAATGGTGCTCATGCTACTTTCATTGCTCGCCGCCGGAGCGATCATGCGCGTGCTCGGGCCCAAGCTCGAAGCGATGATCACGCGCATGCTGGGCGTCATTCTCGCCGCGCTTGCGACCCAGTTCGTGATCGACGGCGTGAAAGCCAGCTTCAGCTAAGCAATCCGCTTCCAGAGCAGAAAGGGTGATCCTTTCGGCAATGCGACAGGCGCGAGCCATTGAGGCACCTGCCCGTTCATAAGCTGCTTGTAGAAACCGTGCGGGCTTTCGCTCGCATAGATCGTCGACTCCGACATGCCGGGGCAGAGCAGCAGCAGGGTTGCGCCATGGCGACGCATCACGTCATGCGCCACCTCGGGATCGCGGCTGCGGAAGCTGTGCTGGACATCGAGAATGGCAGCGCCGTTGCGATGATAGGGCCCGGCGACGGCGCTGTGATGGGTCACGGTTATCAATCGCGGCCCCATGTCGACGAAGGTGAGGATCGTCGTCGCCGGCATGCGCGCGATCGGCGACAGCGCGGGCAGGGTAGGGCATTTGCGATTGGCCAGCGAGACACGCTTGCGTGCCGCCGTCTCGGGCGTGGGCGGGATTAGGTCCAGGGCAAAACCTGCACCCTGGCCGGTCACCAGGAGGAGGCCAAGCGCAGCGACGAGCAATCTGCCGAAGCTGAAATCATGTTTCAGGAATGGATGCACGCACCGCCAGCCAAGCCAGGTCGCGCCCGGCACCGCCAGCAGCTGCGCTGCCGGCCCCGCCCGCGTCTGCCAGAACAGCATGCCGGTTGCGGCCAACGAAAGCGCGGCTGCGGTCGCCCACGCCATCACCCGTTCGTCGCGACGATTCCTCCAAAGCGCTATGATGCTGCCGAGCGCGCCGATCACTGAAATGGCGAATACCGGAACATAGACGCGGTAGCCTTGGCTCCACATCGGCTTGGCCTCGCGGATATAACGAAACCAGAGCTCGTCCAGCTCAGGCGAGATGCGCTCGGGACGGCCGAGGCAATTTGGCCATAGCAGCGCGAAGGCGATTGCCAGCACGGTGCCTCCCGCCAAGGCAGCGACGAAGCGATTCAACCGATTCTTGAGCGGCACCATGCTCAACAGCACGCAGAGCGCGCCCGCCGCGAGCATCGTCGACAGATAGACCGGCGACAATACGTCGCAGACATAGGCACGGTTATCGTAGGATGCGAACAGCGCGTAACCGATCGCGCAGCCGCCGGCCAATGCCGCGCCATAGCCGCGTAGCCTGATTGCAGCCGCCTCGTGCCGTACCCAGGCAAGCGTGGTCATGATCCCGCCGAGCGCCAGATAAGGCAGCATCTCCAGGCCGATCGTCAGCGAAGCCGCAGCGGCAAGCCCCGCGATCACGCCACCGCGCAGCCGATCCCGATCGGCGCTGCCCGCCAGCATCAGCATCAGGAGCCCGAGCTGCCAGCCATGATGATCGATCCTGAGCGGCGTCCACATGGCGAGCGTGGTGTCGGCGAACGCCAGGATCAGCAGTGCGATCGGCCAGGCATTCGGATGAACCAGCCGGCGCAGGACCAGCATGAGCGCATAGAGCGCCAGCCCCAGCGGGAGCATGGGCGCGGCGGCAACCGCGATTTTCTCCGCCACAACACCACCGAAAAATGGCCGCGTTACGAGGATCAATCCGGCGATCGGCAGATCGACCAATCGCGTCCAATGGATGTTGAAACCGGTCGGTGGATTAAGCTTGTACTGGCGCAGATCGTACCAGCCCTGGCCATGAAGCAGGGCACGGACTTGCGACATGCGCATATTGTCGTCGGTATCCCCAAGCGCGAACCAGTGGATCGCGCCCCATTTCTGGAAGAGCAGCCAAGCCATGAAACCCGCCCAGGCCGCGAGCCACCACCAACGCCAATTGACCCGTTCGTAGCGGGATTTAACCATATTTTCTTTGTCGGGCGCTATTTCCATGCGGGCCGCAGCGCATTAGGCAGGCCGCGATCCTTAGGCAAGCAAGGATAGAGTGTGTTGAGGTCCGTTCTTTCGCGCATCACCCCCGAACAGGCGGAGATGCTCGCCCAGCTTATCCGTTACGTCTTTCTCGGCGGCTTCGTCACCGTCGTTCACCTGTGCATCTATTGGACGGCAGCCAAGCCGCTAAACGTCGCGCCCCTGTTCGCAAACATCATGGCGCAGACCGTTTCGACGACGCTTGGCTACAACATCCACAGCCGCGTGACCTTCCGCGGACATGGCAGCCGCGACAATGTCGCGCGCACCGGCGGGCGCTTTCTGGTCGTCACCGCGTTCGGCTTTTTCCTCAACAGCTTTTGGGTATGGCTGTTCACCGGGCTGCTGCACGGGCCGGTCTGGTGGCCGATGCCGTTCATGGGATTCGCAACGCCGCTCGCCGTGTTCTGGCTCAACCGGCTATGGGTGTTTGCCTGATCCGGTAGAGCGCCCCGCGCGGACCCTGCCAGACCGGAACAAGGCCGGGATCATTTTGCGGGCGGCGTTCCGGGATGAAGTTCATCAGCCAGAGATAATCGAACGCCTTGCGCGGAAATTGCTGCAAGACATCGGGATAGACATAGCTCTTGATCTGGCGGCAGCGCCCCGGCCGGATGATCTGGGACGGATCGGCATCGAAGCCCGGCGCGGCGCGATAGCGAATCCTGAGCAGCTGTGCGCCTGCCATATCGAACTGACCGTTCACGAACGATTCGGTCCGGGCAATGGCGAGCGAGCCGAGATGGTCCATGCGCGATGAATAGGGCGCGCTCAAACAGTGCAGATCGACCAGGTTCAAAATGCGTGAGCCGCGCGGAACATGATTCAGGGCTTCAAGCTGCTCCTTATAGCCGTGGTCGAGCCTCGCATAGGTCCGTGTCTGAATGCCGATACGGACCACGAACAGACTAACGGCGATGATCGCGAGGATATTGCCCGCCCTTCGATCCCGCGTGGCAGGCGTGAAGGCGATCACCATGACGCCGAGCATGTAGGGGACGAGCCGCATATCGGCATAGGCCGAGCCCAGGACGATGCGCGGCAGGCAGATGAAAGCCACGACGAGGATGGTGGCGCACAACAGCAATTGCCAGTTGCGGCGCAGGCCGATTCCGAGCAGCCCGAACGCGCAAAATACGAGCAGCGCCTCGGTGCAGGCACGATCGAAGAAACTGCCCTCATTGCGGAGCGCGCTGAGCAGATAATAAAGCTTGAACCGAAAATTGAACCAGTCGGCGGTACCGCCCGCGACATGGCCGCTGCGCCAGATCAGCATGAGCAACAACGGCGGCATCAGCGGCATGGTCGCCAACCCGGCCTGCCAGGCACTCTGCACCCAGGTCTGCCCTTCGCGGTGCCGCCGCACGAGACCGGATGCAAAGGCGAGCAGGCCTAGCACACCCCAGCCGAAGCTGTGGAAGAACCACAAGATGATCCCGAACGGTACGAACAGCGCGGCGCGGAGCCGCCGATGGTCGGTGCGGCTCAAGCGCAGCCATAGCGCGAAGCCCAGCAGGGCGCAGGCCATGGACAGCGTGAAATTCACGAAGCCGAATTGGAAAGGGTAGCCATAGGCAAGCGGTAGCGCGAGGCCCGCCGTCGGCGGCAAATAGCCGTGCGCTTCGCGCGCCGCGAGGAGGAAGCCCGCGACGGTGAGCGGCGGAATGAGGAGGACGATCAACTTCACGCCCAATTCGACGCCGAAAAGCTTCCCCAACGGAACGATCAGCAAGTCAACGCCGAGATTGCCGATCACCCCCCATTTGAACGCGTACCATTGATGCAAGGGAGACTGCGCCGGCATCAACTCGATCGCATAGCGCCCGATATGCGCCGGAAGATCTACCAGGGGTGGGGTGGCCGGCAAAATGAGGGGAATTGCGGCGATCAGTATCATCGCCACGGCGAAGGACCGCGTCGACCACCATGGTTGCTCTTGAGCATTCATGGACCGCGCCATTATGAAGCCCGCGCGGCCTCGGCAAGCGAAGTTCAATCATAAGGCGCATGCATTTGCTCTGGAGGCCCTTTTCCATGCCACGTGCGGACGCCCGCGACCCCCTGCCCGACTGGTGGCCGATACCGGTTGCCGCGCTCGCTGTAGTCGCCGGGCTGGCTTTCCGTTTCTACCATCTGACAGGCCAGCCACTCTGGCTGGATGAAGGCTACAGCGCCTATGCGGCGTCCAAGGGCTTCGCCTTTCTCTGGAAGGTGGTGCCGCTCTACGAGACTCACCCGCCCTTCTATTATTCGCTGCTGCGTCTCTGGACATTGCTTTGCGGCGACGGCCTGGGATCATTGCGCGCGCTCGGCGCCCTATGCGGGGTGATAACGATTGCTGGCGGGATCGCCGCTGCTCGCTCGATCTCGAACTTCACCGGGTTCGACCGCGCCAAGCGCATCGTCATGATGAGCAGCGCAACGATGCTCGTCGCGCTTTCGCTCATGCCCATCGAAATGGCGCGCAACGTCCGGCCCTATGCGCTTCTGATTCTCGTTTACAGCTTGATCATCGCGCTGCTCTTCGTGATCGGCAGCCGGCTTCGGCAGAAGCGGGCGCTGTGGAGCCGGAGCTATGCCGCCTATCTGCTGCTGCTGACTTGCCTGCTCTGGCTTCACAATCTCGGCGTGCTCTACGCAGGCGCTGTCGGCATCGCCTTTCTGATTCTCTGTTGGCGCCGAAGCTGGATCCGCAAGGACTGGATGGCTTTCGTCGGAGGCCATCTTGCGGTCGCTGCGGCATGGTTGCCGGCGCTGATCATCTTGTCCAGCCAGGCGCCAACCTGGATCAGCTCGACCTGGCTCCAAATGCCGCCCGCGCAAAAGCTCTGGTTCCTGTCCGTTCGCTTGTTCGTGGCGCCGCGGTGGGACGGCATGCTCCCCGCGCTCGCCCTGGTCCTGCTCGCATGGTGGCGCTTTGGCCGCCAATCGGAAGGGTTGCGGGCCGTCTCCGCCTTGTCCGTTTTGGCTTTCCTGCCGTTGCTTGCCTCGCTGGCGATATCGTTCACGATTGCGCCGGTTTTCATCCCGCGCACGATGGCCGCGCTAGCCATCCCCGCGATGCTGCTGCTCGCGCTCGGCGTTACCTCCTCTGCTGGCGGTGCACGCGTGCTGGGCTGGATATTGCTGGTGCCCGTGCTGTTCGAAATGACGCGGGCGGATATCACTGAGCGACGGCGCGGCCCGCCCGAAGACTGGTACAGGATCGTCGACTGGCTGGCGCCACGGTTCGCACCGGGCGACGTCGTGCTTGCCTATCCCAACGAAGGGGCGCTGCCCTTGCGCTTCGCTCTGCGCGACAAGCATCTTGCCATACCCGTCCGGCCCATCCCGACCGATATGCCGACGCTCGACGGCGGCCCCGGAGCGTGGAACCCTACCGGTAGCCGGGGGGTGTTCTCACTTCCTGAAACGCGGCTCCAACAGATCGCGGACGCTCCTGACGTTCGCTCAATTCCGACCGTCTGGCTGCTGCGCCAAGGTCCCTGGGCCTATGACAAGGGCGACCATTTCCTGCATGCACTGGAGCGCAGCCGCGTGCAGGTGGGGCACGTCTTCACCTTCCCGATCGATCTGATCGGGTTGCGGCGAAAGGATCTAG
>CBFRWL010000131.1:0-7014 GCA_965727025.1 uncultured Sphingomonas sp. | reverse complement strand
TCGCGCAGCAGGAACTTCTGAACCTTGCCCAGCGGGGTTCGCGGGAAGGCCTCCTCGACGAACAGGTGGCGCGGCACCTTGAAATTGGCGAGCCGCTCGCGTGCCCACGGCGTCAGTTCCGCCATTGTGAGCGATGCGCCGGGGCGCAGCACCACGCAGGCGCCCGCCACCTCGCCCATGCGCTCGTCAGGTACCGCGATCACCGCCGCTTCGGCGATGGCGGGGTGCTGGAGGAGCGTGTGCTCCACCTCTGCCGGATAGACGTTGAAGCCGCCGACCAGAACGATGTCCTTCAGCCGATCGAGAATGCGCAGCTTACCGTCCGACGAGATCGCGGCGACGTCGCCGGTGTGCAGCCAGCCGTCGGCGTCGATCGCCTTGGCGGTCGCCTCAGGGTCTTCGAAATAGCCCTGCATTACGTTGGGACCGCGCACCAGCAGTTCGCCGCTTGCGTCCGCCGGCTGATCATTACCCTCCGGATCGACGATACGCAGTTCGGTTTGGGGCAGCGCGTAGCCGACGCTATGCGCGATCGTGTCGAAATCGGCATCCGGATAGTTGACGCTGACCAGCGCGGTCGCTTCGGTGAGGCCATAGCTAGTGAGGAGCAGGTCGTAGCCCAGTTTCTCCTTCACGCGCCGGATCGTTTCCACCGACATGCCGGCCGATCCGGTGTGGCCGACGCGCAGGCTGGAAATGTCATAGTCGGCGAACTTCGGATGCTCCATCAGCGAGGTAAAGAGGGTTGGCGCTCCCATCAACACGGTGATCCGCTCGTCCTGGATGCGCTTCAGCACGGCTTCGGTATCAAAGACAGCGACCGGGTACACCGTCATCCCCGCGATCAGGGCCGAGATCCAGCCCGACCGATAGCCGAAGCTGTGGAAGAACGGGTTGATGATCAGCGTCCGGTCACCCGCCCGCAGATCATTGGAGCCATTCCAGATCGTCGGCATCCAGAGCGCCTGCCCGTGCGCGTGCATTGCGCCCTTGGGATGTCCTGTGGTGCCCGAGGTGAACAGGATGTCGCAGGTCGTGTCCGGCGTCACCGCCGCCATGCGCGCCTCGAGCGAGCCGACATCCTTACCCGCCTCGACCAAGCTTGCCCACGATCTCGCACCCGCCTGCGGCGCTTGTCCGTCGAGTAGCACGATGGTGTCGAGTGCGGGCAAATCAGCAATGCAGCCGCCATGGGCATGGTCCCCGCGCAGCATCGCGACATAGTCGGTACCGAGGAAATCGCCGACCGTGAACAGCACGCGTACGCCGGCCTTGCCGAGGATGTAGACCGCCTCGTCGCGCTTGAAGCGGGTATTGATCGGCACCATGATCGCGCCGATCATCTCGATGGCCAGCGCGGCGAGGATCCAGTTCGTGCCGTTGGGCGCCCAGATCGCCACCCGGTCGCCATGGCGCACGCCAAGCGCGATCAGCCCGCGCGCCACTTTCTCCGCCTCGGCCTTGGTCTGGGCAAAGTTCAGCCTTGCGCCGTCCTCGCCGACGATGAAGGGCGCATCCCTATAAGTGCCGGCCGCGTGAGCGAGCAGCTTCGGGATCGTGTGGTCGAGCGAAATGGTCCAGCTGTTCAAGGTCGCGTCCCCATGATGCGGGCCTTCTTTGCCAGAATTGGCCGGTTCCGGTTACCCTTCGCTCAACAAACCGCATCCGCGAAGAAGATGAATCGGGGCGTGATCATCAGCCACCTCCCCGCTAAGCTGGGACGGTGCAGCACGGAGGGCGAGGCGTGACGGACATCCTGGTCGACAGGCCCGAAGAGGCGATCGCGGTGGTCACGCTCAATCGGCCCGAGCGGCTGAACGCGCTTACTCGCGAGATGGTGGCGGAGCTGAACGGCATTCTGGATGGGATCGCCGCCGACGTTTCCTGCCGGGCGATGATCTTGATCGGGGCCGGGCGCGGCTTCTGCTCGGGCCAGGATCTCAACGCTTCCAACGCGCGCAACCAGTCGGGCGACACCAGCGTCGTCGAGAAGCTTCACTGGCAGTGCCAGTTCGCCGGCATGGGCGGGCGACTGCGGGCGATGCCGCAGATCGTCATCGCCGCGGTCAACGGCCCGGCGGTCGGGGCGGGCATGGCGCTGGCCCTGTCGTCCGACGTGCGCTTCGTCGTGCCCAATGCGCGCTTCTTGGTGGCGGCGGTGCGCATCGGGCTGAGCGCTGGGGAGAGCGGGGTGAGCTACCTGTTGCCTCGCCTGATCGGCGCAAGCCGCGCCTTCGATATCCTGCTCACCGGTCGTGAGATCGGCGCCGAGGAGGCCGAGCGGATCGGCCTCGCCAAGGCGATCGTCGAGCCGGACGCTCTGCTGGGCGAGGTGCTGGCCTATGCGCGCACCGTGCTCGCCAACAGTCCTTTCTCGATCGCCCACACCAAACGGCTGATGTGGGAAAATCTCGACCAGGGCTATGGCCAAGCGATCGAGCTCGAGAACCGCACCCAAATCCTTGCTACCACGACGCGTGACTACGGCGAAGCTGTCGCCGCGTTTATCAGCAAGCGGCCACCGCAGTTCGAGGGACGCTGACAGGACGTTTTTCGGACTGGACTCGATATGGTTCAGATTGAGCCGATGGGCCTAACCCATGCGACATTCGGCGGGCTCATCCCGGATCGCCTGTGCAATTCTGCCTGCAACATATTCCGGCGGATCCTGCCGCGGCTCGGCACCTTCGGGCAGCGAGGTCGGCGGATCGACATGGGTGAGCGCATTGCTGCCGAAATCGGTCAGCGTATTGTCGGGAAAGATTGACGTCACCCGGATATTGTCCCTCCGCCCTTCGACCCGCATCGTCTCCGACAGCCCGTTGAGGGCGAACTTGGTGGCGGCATAAGCGCCCATGCTCGGCCAAATCACCTTGGTGACCATGGAGCTGACGTTGACGATCAGGCCGCCACCCTGCGCTCGCATCACCGGAACGACCGCCTGCATCGCATGGAGGCTGCCGAGCACGTTCAACTCGAACATTTGCCGGAAGGGCTCGTCCGGCATCTTCTCCAGCGGACATATCGCCGCGATGCCGGCATTGTTGATCAGCACATCGATGCGGCCGAAACGCTCGCGCGTAACAGCGATCAGCGCCTTGACCTGCGCCGCGTCGGTCATATCGGTCTGCACGGCGATAGCGTTCGTGCCAGCGGCCGTCAGCTCCGCCGCGAGCGCTTCGATGCGCTGGCTTCGACGGGCCGCCAGCACAAGCTTAGCTCCTTGCCGCGCAAGCTCGTGCGCGGTGGCCTCGCCGATCCCCGCCGACGCGCCGGTGAGCACGACGACTGCGTCCCGTATCTCCATCGCCGGCGATCAGTGCTGCGGGCGGATGAAGGTCGCGGTGCCGTGATCGGCGGCGACGTAGACCGACGCGCCCACCTTTACCAGCTCCGGTATCTCGTCGCGCGTCAGCGGCATGCCACTCTGGCGACCACGGAAGATGCGGCAGAAAGTATCGTCATCAACGCGGAAGACATGCTGGTGGCCCGTCGCATCCTGAATGGCGATGGCGTTACGGTCGATCGCGGCTACTGTGCCTATGGTCGGCACGCCATCCGACCTGCGCATACCCCTGATATCCATCGACAGGCGAAAATATCTGTCCGAGCGGTTGGCGAGCCCGCTATGTGGTGACTCCAGGCTGAACACCAGCAGGTCGCCGGGCTGGTAGATGGCGCGGCGCCAAGCGTCGACGGGTACATCGGCCGGATTGATGCCCTCGGCGGGGCGGTTGAAGTCACCGATGCGAGGCTTGTGCAGGCCCTCGGTCAGTGCCAGCCCGCCGGTTTCCTCCTCGATCGGTGCGAGCGGGATCCAGCAGATCTTGAGCGGCAGGCCCTTATTGTTGGGGCCGTCCGCATGGATGTAGTTGAAGCGGTTGCCGTCGTGGTCGGGCCGGGGCGGCACGGCGTGGAACTCGCTGTTCGGTACCCAGAAGACCTCGTCACCGAAGATCTTCTCGAAAGTCGCCTTGATCTTCGGATCGTTGACGAAGGCGTCGCGCGGGTAGCGGGCGAGCAGCGGATCCTCGTCGGGATCGCCGCCCATCACGATCGGATAGCCGTCCAGCGAGGCGCCGTTGTAGATGGCGACATCGTCGTGGCCGGGCTCGATCACGCCAAGCTCGCCCAGCACGGCCAGATACTCAGCGCGCAACCGGCCGACCGCATTCTTGTCGAGCACGCCGCGGAAGAACCAGTAGCCGTCGCGCTCCCATGCCGCATCCAGCGCCGCGCGATCGTCGAGCAGCGCGTTCGAGACGTTGAACTCGGGCATCGTCGGCGTGTCTTCGAACCGCGATGTCACCAGCCTATTCATGTCGCGCTCTCCTCGTTGGCCGTGGCCAGTTTCGGCATCAGATGTAGTGCGCAGCCGTGCCACTACGGAAGCCGGCAGCCAGCGCGGATACGATGACTCGCGCGCGGATCATCGTCCGCCCGGTTTTTCCTTCCAGAAGTCGGCGCCGGCCACCCCGTCGATCGGCAACTCAGCTACTTCCGAAACGCGCAGGATCATCATGTAGTTAGAGATGACGAGAATCGATTCGACGATCTGGCGCGGCGTGTAAAAGGCGGCGACAGCGTTGAAGGTCGGATCGTCCACCCGCACCGTCTTCACCACCTGGCGGGTGAAGGCGAGCAGCGCGCGCTCCCGGTCGGTGAACACCGGATCGCCGAACTTCTCGGCGGCGATCGCGTCCACCTTCGCCTTAGGGATACCCATGAAATCGGCCACCCGCCTATGCTGGGCCCACTCATATTCGCCGCGATCGAGGTGCAGGACGGCGAGCACCATGATCTCGCGTTCGTGCGGTGGTATCGCAATGTCCGTCGCCATGATCTGATTGAAGTTGGTGACCGCGGGAGCCAGGGTCGGCGCCTGCTTCAGCAGGCGGCTGAGGTTTGTCCGGCTGAAGGCATTCGCCTCGTAATCGGCGCGCTGCTGGGGCGTCATGTCCTTGGGGTCAAGTAATGGGATGCGCGAGCTTCTACCGTCCTGCATCTGAGTTTCCTTCATGGGCTTATCCTGGGCCAGGGCAGGCGCGATGAGCAAACTCGCACCGGCGAACCACAATGAAGCTGCCTTGATCATCGGCTCAATCGTCCCTCGAAATGATGGCCCAGCGTGATGCCGCAGGTGCGCGGCTTCCTCACGGTAGCCTTCCCGGTGCGGCTGCTCTGTTTCCGGAGAACTTAAATCGATCAACATTGCATGCAACATGTTTCGAGAGAGCGCAAAAAAGCGCCCGTTATCATGAACGTCCTGTGCTCAGGATTTCGTGTCGTCCTCGCCCGATTGGCGGTAGCGGCTGGCGCTCATTCCGGTCCGGGCACGGAAGGCTTCGCGGAAGGATTTGAGATCGTCATAGCCGACCAGCGTCGCGATCTGCGCGATCGGGCGGCTGGTCTGACGAAGCTGGTTCTGGGCGGAACGGATACGCAGCATCTGGACGTAATCGCGCGGTGTCGTGCCAAGCTTGGCGCGGAAGCGACGGATCAGCGTCTGCTGGCTGACCGCGAGCTGGCTGGCAAGTACCGCAATCCGCGCGCCGCTGGCATAATGCCCGCCGAGCCAGACCTGCGCGGCGGCAACCAGTGGATCGTCCGATAAGCCATCGCCCTCCGATCGTTCCAGAGCCGTCGCCTCCGCTAGCGAACCCGCCATCAGTGGCGAGGTGAATCGCTCGACCAGATGCGTGATCATGCGCAGCTCGGTCGCCAGCCCGCGCGTTGTCACGATCATGCCGCGATCGATCATCGGCGCACGACGGTCCACCCGCACGCCAGGATAGCGCCGGTGAAAGACCGATGCCAAAGCGGGGGCGAGCGCGATCGGCCCTTGCCCCAGTACACCGGCCTCGGCGAGCAGGAAGATGCCCCGCCCGCTCGCGGAGAGAACCGAGCCGGAGCGGTGTTGCATGCCCAGCCACGCGACGATTTGCGCCAGCCGGGCGGCGTCGGCCGCCGGTTGCTGGTCGCTATCGAAATCGGGTACGTGGATCAAACCGTGAACTGCATCGTCAAGGCCACCATCGACGGGCAGGCGGCGTCCGCCCGCCAGAAAAATTGGCTCGCCGCCGGGCGCCAGCAGCCGCACGCGCGTCGCCATGCCGATCGTGTCGCGTGCCTCGAACATTGCCGCCACACGCTGCCGCACCAGCTCGAAGGCGTCGAGGAACAGGCCGATGCTAGTCAGCCGCGCGCCTTCGAACCCGATTACTGCGATATCGGCCGGCACATCATGCTCCCGTCAAGAACGGCCCCCTCGAACGAGAAATTCCCCCATGCCTGTTCGGCTGGCAAGCCCCCATAATGAAGCGCAAGGTGCCTTACGAGCGCCGCTTCCTGCCTGCAGAGGATTCCCATGCCTGAACCGACCCGCTATTATGGCCGCCTTGCCCGCCGCTCCGCCATCGTCACGGGCGCCGGAACAGAGGGCAACGGCGTCGGCACAGGCCGTGCCATCGCTGTCCTGCTGGCAGGAGAGGGCGCGACGGTTTGCCTGGTCGATCGCGAGACGGACCGCGCAGAGGATACATGCAGGCGCATCGAACAAGCCGGCGGCAAGGCCTTTGTTGCCGCTGGCGACGTCACTTCCAACGAAGATTGCAAGAGATTCGTCCAGGAAATCCTGGACCGTACCGGCCGGCTCGACATCCTCGTCAACAATGTCGGAATCTCGCAGCCCGTTCGCCTCGACGACGAGGATGAAGTCGCCTGGCAGCGGGTGATCGACGTCAACCTCAAAAGCGCGATGTTGATGACGCGCCATGCTGTCCCCGCGATGAAGGCAAATGGCGGCGGATCAATCATCAACATCTCCTCGATCGCCGGCGTGCGCGCGCACGGATCAGTCGCCTACGGTCCTTCAAAGGCGGCGATGGCCCAGTTCGCCCAGGAGATTGCGGTCATGCACGGGAGAGACGGCATCCGCGCCAATACCATCGCACCCGGCCACATCATGACCCCGCATGCCATGCACGTGCTGCCGTCTGAAATGCGAACCATGCG
>CBFRWL010000130.1:0-7026 GCA_965727025.1 uncultured Sphingomonas sp. | reverse complement strand
CTAGGTGAGACGCCCATCTGGTCGGGCGCCGAACGGGCGCTGTATTGGGTGAATTGCGAGAACCCCCCGGAAATTCACCGCTGGTATCCGGAGACTGACGCACATGACGTCTGGCCAATGCCGGAACGGGTCGGAGGAATGGCGCTTAAGCAAGGCGGTGGCGCGGTGATCGTCCTGGCCAGCGGAATATTCGACTTCGATTTTGCAAGCGGCACACGGTCCTTGCGCGCAGCGTCGCACATGACGCAGGCCGCGCTGCACGAATCCGCCGTTGATCGGCAGGGGCGGATGTGGGTCGGCGGGATCGATCATCGGATCGGCCCGGACAATCTGCACCCGGGTGGAGCCGCCTTGTTCCGGCTGGACGGAAATACGCTTGTGCAAGTGGATGCGGGTATCAGCTGTTCCAACAGTCTCGCCTTCTCCCCGGACGGCCGGATCCTCTATCATTCCGACGCTCCGACCGGCATCGTATCGGCTTGGTCCATGGATCCAGCCACCGGCGCGATCAGCGATCGGCGCCCGTTTTGCCAGGTCGCGGGCGAGAATGGGTTCATCGATGGCGCAACCGTAGATTCGGAAGGCGGTTACTGGTTGGCGCTCGTGTTTTCGGGGCGCCTGCGGCGTTATTTCCCAAATGGCGATCTCGACCTGGAAATCGACCTACCGGTCGTCAGTCCGACCAAGATGACGTTCGGTGGCGATGACCTGGGCACGATGTACATCACGACATCCCGGATCACTAGGGGCGCCCCCCCTTCGCCGCAGGACGGCGGCGTTTTTGCATTCCGCCCTGGATACTTTGGTCTTCCCGAACCTGAATTGATAATTTGAGGACAGCGCTGCCGCCGCCTTCATTTGGAAGTCAGCTCCTCAGGGGCAAGGCGCTCCAAATCCACTCTCAATAGGAGCGCCTTTCCCCGAGCCAACTGGAGCGGAAGATGGCAGACCGCCAGCCTCAGGACGCCCGAAGCTGTTCGGGTCGTTCGAACCGCACGATCAGCGCGGCCGCGGCCGCTTCCATTGCGGCCGCGACGTGGAGAATATGCGTTAGAACTTGACGGACGCTGTCATCCCGTAGGTGCGTGGGTCGCCCCATTTGCAGGCTGCGTAGCCAATGCTGTTGAGATTGTCCCCGCAATAGAGCTTATAATGCTTGTTCCCCAAATTTGCTGCCCAGAAGGCCAGTGAAAACTGGGAGTCGAACAGTTCATCAAGGGTAAGACGACCGCCATATGTTCCGAAACTGGGCGTTCCATAGATACCCTGGATCGCCAGTCCTTTCGTCCTGCTGCGATAGCTGTAGTTGGCGCTGAGCCCAGCCTTTGCGAAGGTCTCGGGAATGAAGCTGAGTTCCAGCGTCGCGGACGCGTTGAACGTTGTGCGTGGCACCCCAGCAAACTCGACACTTGCCAGATCCACCCCAGAGGCAAAGTTGATAGGATTAGCCGCGTTGATGGGGTTAGCAGGGTCGGTCGCCCGTGGAACAATCGATCCCTTGCCATAGCGGCCGACCTGGTAGGCATAACCAACGTCCAGCGTGAGTTGCGGGACAGGCTTGATCGACGCTTCGACTTCTACGCCCTTGATCGTCGCCTTGCCCACGTTGAGGATCGGTGCATCGGTAAAGACGCCGCCGCCCGCGCAGCCAGGATTATCGTTCGTGCAAAATTGGAGGATATCCGTAGTCTGGATGTTCTTATACTTGCCAATGAATCCAGCGACATTCAGACGATAGGGGATGCTTCCCAATAGGCCCTGATGCTTCAGGCCCAATTCAAAGTCCGTGATCTTTTCAGGACCAAAGGTGAAAAAACTGAGCACACGGGTGGTGGGATTGAGGCCACCCGCCTTATAGCCGCGGCGGGAGGCGAAATAGACAAGGGTGTTTCGCGCGGCCTGATATTCCAACGATCCCGTCCAGGTGAGCGCCTTGAAGGCCCGGTTGGCCGAGATTTCGCATTCGGCTCCATTATTGACCGAGGTTGCGAATTGTCCGCTACCGTTCAGCAGCTGACATGCAGCCTGCGGGCGAGTGGCGTTCCACGCCTGCAATTGATCGGTGCTTGTCGTGAAGAAATTCTCATTCGTTCCTTTCTTCTTGTCGTGCGTATAGCGTAGGCCGGCGGTGAGACGAAGGCCTTCCAGGCCGATACCGCTGAAATCATACGTGCCCTGCGCGAAAGCTGCGAGCGAGGTCACGCTGTCATTCATCTGTCCATGGCGTGTGAAGTTAGGACCGTAGAACGAGGTCGGACCGACGACGAAAGAGGAATTTACGGCGTAAAGATGCTTTTGATGCTGGAAAAATCCGCCAGCGATGAAATTGAAGTTATCGAACTTTCCGATGATCTGAAATTCATTGGAGAATAATTTATACTCATTCTGATAATAGGTATCGTTGTTGGTCGCGTAACCCGTGACAGAACCTGGATTGGGCAAACCGAACAACGTGGAAAAATCGAGGATCATGCCGCTGATCCCCGAGGGATCCTGATGATCGATCGCCTTCTCGCGTCGAACACCGATAATATTCTTGAGCGTGATCGTTTCGCTTGCTTCGTAGGTCGTTGTATTCGACAAGCCGTAGACTTCCGACCGGGCGCCAAAAGTGCTGATCGCCTTGGGCGAACCGGGGACCTGCACTCCACCCACGAAATAATAGCCGGGCAAAGTATTACCGATGCCGGTGAACGCCGTGGAGCGGAACGGGTTGCCCGTCCGTTGCAGTACACCGCGCGATAAATTCTCGATAGCGGATCCGCCACCCAGTGCGCTTTGCTGCCGAACAGCCTGTTGCGTGACGCTGCGGAAGAAATTGTTCGCCAGCGGCGCCGCCTCGATGATCGACGGTGTGGGTATTTCGTCGCGGTGAAGATAGTCGATCGTCAGCAAATTCTCGAATTGGGTGCTCGGCTGAGTCAGCAAGGAGACGCGGAAGCTCTCATTGTTGCGGTTGTTCAAATCCTTCTGGCCAGGATTGAAATTTTTGAAGAAGCCGTTCTGCCGTTCGATTCGTCCTGCAAAACGCAAAGCTACCTTGTCGGCGATGACTGGGACGTTCGCCATAACCGTCCCCTGCACACGGTTATAGTTCCCGATATCCAGCGTCATCTTCGCTTCAGGATCGAACTTGGGGCGCGCGGTCGTGACGACCAGAGCTCCGCCCATCGAGTTTTTGCCGAACAGCGTGCCCTGTGGACCCTTGAGGGCTTGAACGCTCTCAAGATCATAGAGGGTCAGCGCGCGTGTGCTCTGCGGCACGCCATTGACATATGTAACGACATTCTCGTCTGTCTGGTTGATTTGGCGCTGACCGCGGATGACGATTTCAGGTCGTGACGGATTGATTGTGCTTGGCCGGATCTGAAGGTTGGGAACGCTGAACTGGATGTCGTTGACCGCCGTGATGTTCCGCCTTTCGATCGCGCCAGCGTTAAGGGTCGTGACCACGACGGGAACGCGCTGAAGATTCTCCTCGACGCGCCGAGCGGTGACCACAATATCCTCGAGTCCGACGCCGGCCGATGACGTTTCCTGCGCCATGGCCGTGCCAGTGGTGCAAACCAATATGGCGGTGCTCGCAAGGACCCGATGCGCGGCGTTCATATATCCTCCCCGTTTTAAGAACGCGTTATTTGATGCGTGGCCCCTATAGAGGCGTTTGTTCCGGCGCTGCGAACTGAAATCGTCCGGACTCTCGGAATTCCGGATATGCGGATTGTTTTTTCAGCTGTTGACCAGCGTCTCATCGCCGCGATCATATAGGGGCGGGACGGATCGGCATCGCTTACATCCAATCGGCCGCCAGGAGGGCTTTGCAGAGGGCCCCGAGCAATGGACTTCGAGGAGAGCGCATGTGGCGAACGGGATCGAGAGCGCGATCAACGCGCAGAAGGCGGGCGTTGCGATCCAGCGCCCTGTCTTAATGACCCCCGCGCAGATCGCGATGGAGGTGCGGCTGCTTGACCTTTGGCGAGATCCCGACGTTATGAATCTTCGCCGTGCGGTCGAGGCCGAACTGGGCCAGCTCGACACGGCGCGCTCATGCGATGGAGCGATGACGCTGGGGCGGGCGGTTTCGTTCTACACCGCGTCGTTCATCAGCAGCGTGATCTCTCTTGATCCCGACCCCCTTCATTTTTTCTGGTGGGAGAATGCACCCCATGTAGCTGGCGGGCATCAGTCGGCGAGCAATGGCATCGCGGGCGACAATCCGGATCATATCTATCGCCGCATCGCGGTAGATGGCAGCCGTCGTTATGAAATCACAGGACAGATTGACCTTAGCAACCGCCCGGCCTTGTTGGTGTTCGAAGTGATGCGAGGCCGGATTGGTCCCATAGACCTCACCAATCAAGACGTGTCGGCCGATATGGGCAATTTCGTCGCGTGCTTGACCGATGATAGGATGGCGATCGGCCCGGACGGCCATTTCCGCATTCTCGTCGGCGGAGGGGGCGGTGATGGCGACTATATGCCTTTGGCGCCTGGAGAAAACACTGTCATGGTGCGGGAAGTCTTGAGCGACTGGGGGCAGAAGCCGGCCCGCCTCGACATTCGTCAGATCGGCGGTCCGGCTCCAGTCGCCGCGTCCTTCGCGGAAGAAAAGGCGTCGGTCCTTGAAGGCCTGCCCGCCTATGTCGCCTTCTGGGGCCGTTGGCACAAGATGAGCCGTGAAGGCTTAGACCCTAATCAGATCAAGCCGCCAGTCGCGCGGGACGGCGGGTTCGGCTATGCTGGGCACCTCCGCTTCTCCTTAAAGGAGAATGAGGCGGTGCTCTTGACATTGCGAGCGGGCGGAGCGCGCTATTTCGGCGTTCATGCGACCGATCCCTGGCAGATCACCGCGGACTCGCGACACCATCAGGTGACGCTCAACAATGCGCAGTCGCGGCCCAACCCGGACGGCACGTACAACTTCGTGATGGCTCCATGTGATCCCGGCGTGGCCAATTGGGTCGACACAGCGGGCATGCATGAGGGTTACGGCATCCTGCGCTGGCAGGGCACGCCTTCAGATTTCTCTCCAGACCAGGCAGTCGTCGGCTTTGAAATCCTGTCGTTTGAGACATTGCGGAAAAGGCCTGGCCTGATCCATGTCGATCCTGCGGAACGTGCGGCCCTGCAACTCGCGAATTCCGTTGCCTATGCGCGTCGTTCGTTCGACTGAGATGCCGCTCTCATCTGGCGGCATGGTTGCCCGCCGATCCAAGGTGACGCGTAAGCATATCCTTCTGGATGGCATGCAGGTGAGCGATGTCGATATCGTGGGCCGCCGCCAACGCTCCGGTCGCAATCGCCAGCCCCGGTTCGACGATGCCCGGCAGCGGGGTTGCAATTGTCCAACCTTCGGCGTCTTCGTGGAACATGTAGCCACGATTCCGGATTTCGGTGATGCGCGCCATGATGTCGCGCACCTGCACCGGCGAGCGATCGCCAGGCCGGCTGGCATTATGGCGCCGGACGATGATAGCGATCTCGGCATCCGGCAGCAGGCTCATCAGGCACAGGCCCGATGCGCAATCTGGCAAAGCACGGTTACGTCCCACCACTGCGTAGCGCCCACTGTCGCTACGCGATTCCACATGGATGCACCCGGCTTGATTGCCGTTGCGCGCGGCCAGACTGACATTGTGGCCGGTCATCTCGCATATCTCGCGCATGGCGTCGATCAGAGGTCCATTGCTCACGAGCACCGGACTGAGCCAGTTGCCAATCAGGCCGATCCTGTGGCTCAGCTTGTAAAGCCTGTCATACGGATTGTAGACGAGATGGCCCGTCAGCGCCATGGTCTTGAGGATGTAGTCGACACTCGACGTGGGCGCGTTCATCAGCGAGGCAATGTCGCGAAGGCGCAGTCCGGTTCTTGTGCTATGCAGTATGTCGAGCACCTGCATGGCGCGCAGGGTCGACTTGACGGATCGGGCGGATTTCTGTTCTCGATCAACATCACTGATAAGGTTGATGATCTCCGGTTTCATCGGACGGCCCGCTTCCTTGCTGAGGGCTCCCCTTATCTTGGGGTTGCGACGGTATCGCCCCCTCCGAACAGACTAAACGCGCGCCGCGGAGCTCGGTCTGCAGGACCCGGCAAGCCGCCCCTTCCTTCCTCGGCGCGCCGTGAACACCCGGCGCGCGCGGTCCGGAAAAGGGGGATGCCGTGACCTTCGACCGGTTTTCGCTGGAAGGCAGGACCGCCCTGATCGCCGGGGTTGGTCCAGGCATCGGCGCGCATGTCGCGTTGGCGTTTGCCCGTGCCGGGGCGGCGGTGGTGCTTGCATCACGGTCGGCCGAAAAGATGGAAGGCGTGGCCGCTAGGATCGAGAGCGAGGGCGGGCGGGCGCTGCCGGTGGTAGCGGACGTCGCGGATGCAGCGGACGCATCGCGGTTGGTGGAGCGGGCGAACCGCGCTTTCGGCCCGATCCATATCCTGTTCTACAATGCCTTTTTTTACGAAGGCCCGCATGCAGCCGATGAGGACGCCTTTTTCGCGGACGACGCCCACTGGCAGCGATCTTTCGAGGTCAACATGCTGGCGCCCTACCGCCTTGCCCGGCTGCTTGCCCCCGGTATGCACGCGGCCGGCTATGGATCGATCATTACCGTGCTGAGCTGCGCGGCGTTTACCCCCACGCTGCCGCAACTGGCCTATGGTTCCACCAAAGCTGGCCTGCACATGCTTACCCGTTATCTGGCGAGGGCGGGTGGGGAGACCATCCGGGCCAACTGCTTGTGTCCTGGCGGGATCAGTCCCGATGGCTCGAACGACCATCGTTTCGCGCAACATATCGAAAAAAACGCCATCCGCCGCCCCGGGCGCGCGGAGGAAGTGGTCGGCGCGGCGCTGTTGCTCGCGTCGCCTGCATCCAGCTTTACCACGGGACAAGTGATTTTCTGCGATGGCGGCCGCGTCAACACGCTGGCGTGATCTGAAAAGAAAGACATGAAGATGAGCGTCTCTGATAAAAGCGGAAGCCTGGATGACATTTTGGTGCGGTTAGCCGAGCTGGAGAAGTTGAAGGA
>CBFRWL010000129.1:0-7066 GCA_965727025.1 uncultured Sphingomonas sp. | reverse complement strand
GCGCATTGGCGGAACTTTGAAGCGGTTCCGCGCGTCCCGCACCTAATGCTTGCCCACTCAGCGATAATCTCGCACTGTCCAGCGCGATGAGCGGGCCGCAAATAACCATGGACGCAGGCGATCAGGCCGTGCTGAAGCTGGGCGGCGACCTGACCCTGGCCCATGCCGTCGACCTCCAAAACCAGATCGCCTCGCTGCCGGCCGCGCCCAAAATGCTTGACCTTGCCGGCGTCGAGCGCATCGATACAGTCGGCGCCTGGCTCGTCCATTGTCTCGCGCGGGACAATGATGCGCGCATCCAGGGCGCAAGCGACGAAGCCGAACGGCTGATCGAGCAGGTCAGCGTCGCTGACGAACCCGTCAAGATCCGGCCCGATCGCACGCCGCCATTTCTGCGCGTGCTCGGTGAAGTCGGTGATGCGACCATGCAGGCAGGGCGCACGCTACTCGGACTGCTCGGCTTTTTTGGCGCCGTGGTCGTCGCGTCCTGGCACCTCATGCGCAATCCCCGCCGCTTCAGAATCAACGCGGTTGTCAGTCAGTTCGAAGCGGTCGGCGTTACGGCGCTCGCGATCGTCGGCCTGATGAGCTTTCTGATCGGCATCGTGATCGGGCAGCAAGGCGCGGTGCAACTCCGCCAATTCGGAGCCGAGGTTTTCACCATAAACCTGATCGGCCGCATCACCTTGCGCGAGCTTGGCGTGCTGATGACCGCAATCATGGTCGCCGGCCGCTCGGGCTCCGCCTTCGCCGCGCAGATCGGATCGATGAAGCTTGCCGAAGAGGTCGATGCCATGCGCATCATCGGTGTCTCGCCGATGGAGGCGCTGGTGATGCCGCGGGTGATCGCCGCCGTCTTCCTGATGCCGCTGCTGGGCTTTTATTCCTCGTTGGTGGCGATCGTCGGCGGCGGCATCTTCTGCTGGATCAGCCTCGACATCCCGCCGATCACCTTCATCCAGCGCATTCGTGAGGTGGTGCCGGTCACCGACATGTGGGTGGGGCTGCTCAAGGCGCCCGTGTTCGGGCTGATCATCGCGATGGCGGGCTGCTTCCAGGGCATGCTCGTCGAAGGCAATGCCGAAGACGTCGGCCGCCGCACCACCGCTTCGGTCGTGCAGGCGATCTTCCTTGTGATCGTGCTCGATGCGTTCTTCGCAGTCTTCTTCACCTCGATCGGCTGGGATTGATGGCACAGGCGCAGGACGTCATCATCAAGGTCGAGGATCTCAGCAATTCCTTCGGCGATCAGAAGGTCCATGAGCATCTGAGCCTCGAGGTCCATCGCGGCGAGATCCTGGGCGTGGTCGGCGGCTCCGGTACGGGCAAATCGGTGCTGATGCGCTCGATTATCGGCCTGCAGCATCCTGAGTCGGGCTCGGTGGAAGTGTTCGGCGAGCCGATGATCGATCGCGACGAGAACGAAGCCAAATGGGTGCGCAAGCGCTGGGGCGTATTGTTTCAGGGGGGTGCGCTGTTCTCGACGCTGACCGTCGCCGAAAATGTCCAGGTGCCGCTGCGCGAATATTATCCGGAGCTGGCGCCGCAGCTTCTCGACGAAATCGCGGCCTATAAGGTGGCCATGAGCGGCCTGGGCATCGAGGCCGGCCCCAAATATCCTTCCGAGCTTTCGGGCGGCATGCGCAAACGGGCCGGCTTGGCGCGCGCCCTCGCGCTCGATCCCGAGCTACTGTTTCTTGACGAACCGACTGCCGGTCTGGACCCGATCGGTGCTGCCAACTTCGATACGCTGATCAAGGAGCTCAAGGAAACGCTTGGCCTCACTGTGTTCCTGATCACGCACGATCTCGATACGCTCTACGCGATCTGTGACCGGGTCGCAGTGCTGGCCGATCGGAAGGTGGTTGCGGTCGGAACGATCCCGGAACTATTGGCGTTGGACCATCCGTGGATCACGGAATATTTCAAGGGGCCGCGCGGGCGCGCCGCAGCTGACGCGGCCGATCGCGAAGACGCCGCTCATGTCGAGGCGAGGGGATAATGGAAAATCGCTCCAACCATATACTCGTCGGTGGCGTGACCCTTGCCCTGGTGGTGGTCACGCTTGCATTCATCGTCTGGCTCGCGGGCTTCGGAAACACGAACGATCGGGAATTTGACATTTACTTCAAGCAGTCGGTGGAAGGCTTGGCCAAAGGCTCCGGGGTCACCTTCGCAGGCGTGCCGGTAGGCAATGTTGAAGAAATCGTGCTGCTGCCCGAAAATCCGGATTTCGTGCGCGTGCGGATCAAGGTGAAACCCGACGTTCCGATCCTTCAGGGCACCACCGCGACGATCGCCGGCGTCGGCTTCACCGGCGTATCGCAGATCAATCTCGATGGCGCGATGAAGGGAGCTCCCCCGATCGACGAACCCGGCCCGGCCGGTAAACCCGTCATCCCCACCAAACCCGGCGCGCTGGGCGAACTGCTCTCGAGCGCCCCAAAACTGCTGGAGCGCCTGAGCACGCTCACCGAGCGGCTGACCGAGCTGTTGTCCGATCGCAACCAGCAGTCGATCACGCACATCCTTGCCAATGTCGATCGGTTGAGCGGCGCGCTGGCTGACCGTGGCCCCGAGATCGCGGCGACGCTGGCCGAAACGCGAACGGCGGTCCGCCAGGCCGGCGACGCGGCGCAGAAGATCGGCGAGCTTGCCCAGACCACCAATGGCGTGATGGCGGATGAGGTAAAACCCGCCATGCAGAACTTCAACAAGGCGGTGGCGTCCGCACAGCATAGCCTCGATACGCTCGACGGAGTGCTTACCGACGCCCGCCCGGGTGTGAAGACCTTCTCGACGCAAACCATTCCCGAGCTGAGCCAGCTCGTCAGCGACCTGACCGAGATGAGCCATGCTCTGACCGCCGTCGCCAATCGCCTCAACCAGGGTGGTGCCGGCGGCGTGCTGGGCGGCTCCAAGCTTCCCGATTACAAGCCGAGGCATTGATATGAACCGCGCAGGCAGGCTTTCTCTATTGATGTTCGTGCTGGCGCTGCCGGGCTGCGTCAGCTTCGGCGGCAAGCCGCCCAAGACGTTGCTGACGCTGACGCCGGAAGCCTCGCTTCCTGCTGGCACCGCGCGTGCCGGCACCGATGGCAGCACGCTCGTCGTCCTCACCCCGGGCACGCCTGCGATCATCGCGAACAATCGAATCGCGGTCCGCAGTAACGGCAATGATGTCGCTTATCTGCCGGATGCCAACTGGGCCGATGCGCCCGCCAAGCTGTTCGGTGACCTGCTGAGCGAAACCATTGCAGCCAAGACCAGCCGCACCGTGATCGATCGCCGCCAATATGCAGCCGCTCCCGGCGCGCGGCTGAGCGGGGAGCTGCTGGAGTTCGGGATCGACGCGACCGCACGCAAGGCGATCGTCCGTTATGACGCGGTCCTCATGCCCGGCGACGGCAAGCCGCTCCTCACGCGTCGGTTCGAAGCCAGCGTCCCCGCCTCTCCCGACGTGCAGACCGCCGTGCGCGCGCTCAACGAAGCTGCCAATCAGGTGGCAGCACAAGTGGCGGAGTGGGTGGGGAGCTGAACGATACCGACCCGATAGCTGTTTTTGGCCGCTCAGCCGCGTCCGCGATAGGGCGCCACGCCCTGGTCGGGCAGCCACAATCCTTCGGGGGGCGGGCCGGATTGCCAGAAGACGTCGATCGGTATTCCACCGCGCGGATACCAATAGCCGCCGATCCGCAGCCAGCGCGGCTCCATTTCCGCCACGAGTCGCTCGGCGATGCCAAGCGTGCAATCCTCATGGAAGGCCGCGTGGTTGCGGTAGGAGCCGAGGAAGAGCTTGAGCGACTTGGATTCGACGATCGTCTCGCCGGGCGCATAATCGATCACCAGATGCGCGAAATCGGGCTGCCCGGTGACGGGGCACAGCGACGTGAATTCCGGCGCGGCAAAGCGCACCAGATAGAGGCGGCCCGGCCGAGGATTGGGAACATAATCCAGCGTCGCGGCTTCCGGGCTCGACGGCAGTTCGCTGGTGCGGCCAAGATGAAGGGGATCCATGCCCGCGACTGCTATCCCGCACGGCCGCGCGATTCAATCGTCACGACGATTGAACCGGAGCGCGCGCGGGGCTAAGCGCGTTCGCAACCGCACAGGGAGACTGGCATGGATATTCTCGTTTCGACCGAATGGCTGGCAGGCGAACTGGGCGCGCCCGATCTGCGCATCGTCGACGCAAGCTATTTCGCCCTCGATCCGAGCCATGATGCCGAAGCGGATTATAATGCGGGCCATATTCCTGGGGCGATCTACCTCAACCTCGCCGAACTCAAGGATACGAACAATCCCGTCCCGTTCATGCTGCCGCCGGCCGAGAAGTTCGCGAGCCGGATGCAGGCGCTCGGCATCGGCGATGGCAACCGCGTCGTGCTCTATGATGATACGCCCCATCGCACCGCCGCGCGCGCCTGGTGGATGTTCAAGACGTTCGGTGCGCATGACGTCGCGGTACTCGATGGCGGGCTTGCCAAGTGGAAGGCCGAGGGCCGTCCCCTCGAAACGGACAAGCCCAGCCTGCGTCACCGCCACTTCACGGCCTGGGCCGACCAGAAGGCCGTCCGCACGCTCGAGCAGATGATCGCCAATGTTCAGTCGGGCGCCCAACAGGTGCTCGACGCCCGTAGCGCGGCGCGGTTTACGGGAGAGGAGGCCGATCCGCGGCCGGAGGTGGCCTCCGGGCACATCCCGGGATCCAAAAACCTGCCCTATGACCAGCTCTTCAACGCCGACGGCACCTGGAAGAGAGGCGATGACCTCAAGGTGGCGTTCGAGAGCGCCGGCATCGATCTCGGTAAGCCGCTGGTCACGACGTGCGGCTCCGGCGTTACTGCGTCCGTGCTGCTCTTCGGTGCGGCATTGCTGGGCAAGACAGACGTCGCGCTCTATGACGGCTCATGGAGCGAATGGGGCACCAACGCCTCCACGCCCAAGGCAACCGGCGCGGCGTGACCGACGACGGCGATCGGCCCGCTACGCGGCTGGTCAAGGCCGGCCGCCGCAAAGGGTGGACGCAAGGCATCGTCAATCCGCCGGTCTGGCGGGCCTCGACCGTGCTCTTCGATAGCGTCGCTGATCTCCGCGATGGCGTGAAGCATGCCAATGACCGGCTCTATTACGGCCGCCGCGGCACGCCCACGATATGGTCGCTTGCCGAAGCGCTGACCGAGCTTGAGCCCGGCGCCGCCGGCACGATGCTCTACCCGTCGGGCGTTGCCGCGATTGCCGGCGCGCTGCTTGCCGTGCTCAAGCCGGGCGACGAACTGCTCATGGTCGATAGCGTTTATGAGCCGACCCGCGCCTTTTGCGCGCATGTGCTTGCTCCGCTCGGCATCACCACACGCTATTATGATCCGCTGATCGGCGCCGGGATCAGCGACCTTTTCTCGGATCAGACGCGCGCGGTTTTCCTCGAAAGCCCCGGCAGCCTCACCATGGAGGTGCAGGATGTGCCGGCGATCGCTGCCGCGGCCAGAGAGCACGGGATCATCAGCCTGCTCGACAATACCTGGGCGACGCCGCTGCTCTTTCCTGCAATCGAGAAGGGCATCGATCTTTCGATCCTGGCCTGCACCAAATATATCGGCGGCCACTCCGATCTCATGATGGGCTCGGTCACTGCCACCGAAGCATATTGGCCCCGGCTTCGCCGGACCGCGCAGCTTCACGGCCAATGCGTCAGCGCTGATGACGCCGCGCTCGCCGCCCGCGGCCTGCGCACGCTCGGGGTGAGATTGAAGGCGCACGAGCAAAACGGTCTTGCCGTCGCGCATTGGCTCGAACAGCAGCCCGAGGTGGCTCGGGTTCTTCATCCGGCGATGGCGGGCTGTCCGGGCCATGAAAGCTGGAAAAAGGATTTCCGAGGCGCGTCCGGCCTCTTCAGCTTCGTGCTCAAAGGCGGCGATGATGCGGCGCGCGCCAGATTGATCGACGGGCTGGACCATTTCGGCATCGGCTTTTCCTGGGGCGGTTATGAAAGCCTCGCCTTGCCGGTGGATCCTGCGTCGATCCGGTCCGCGACGCCGTGGCAAGCCGAAGGGCCACTTGTCCGCTTGCACATTGGGCTTGAGGATCCGGACGATCTGATTGCCGACCTCGGCCGCGGCCTTGCACGCCTCCGAGACGGCTAGGCTTCACTGACAAAGAACACCCTGCTTAAAGCGGCGGCATCAGCTGCCGCTTCGCCTTGCACCGCGTCATGGATTGATCGTTTCTTGGGCAGATAGGCGTGGCAACTTTGCAACAATCGCTGTCTTTTTAGCATCTTGCACCATTTACCTTTTGTTTCGGATTCTGCTGTGGTGCAAAAGGCCGGTGCTTCGATAGGAAGCCGTGCCCTCCCGTTGGGGAAGAAGGCTCGGCCCTATGGGCGCAGGGGAGTGATCCGAAACAGAAAAGGGAAAATACTCATGCGCTTCAATCTTCTTGGCATGTCGGCTCTTGCGCTGGCGGCAGTTTCTGCCCCGGCTTTCGCGCAGGATGCCGCCGCCCCCGCCAGCGACTTCACCGTAACCGGTGGCGCGACCCTCGTGAGCGACTACCGCTTCCGCGGCATCTCGCAGACCGACAAGCGTTTCGCCGTTCAGGGGACGCTGACCGTCAGCCACTCATCTGGCTTTTATGCCACCGTCTGGGGTTCCTCGATCGACGACTATATCGCAAATGGCAGCGATCAGGAAATCGACCTCATCGCAGGTTATTCGAAGGCATTTAGCGGCATCACCTTCGATGGCGGCGTTCTGTACTATTACTATCCTGGCTCTGGCGGCATCAACTCGGATTTCTTCGAGCCTTATGCCAGCCTCAAGACGACTTATGGCCCGGTGACTGCCAAGATCGGGGCAGCCTACGCGCCGAAGCAGAAGGCCATTGGCCTGTTCGATACGCTGGGCACCTTCCACAAAGAGGATAACCTCTACGTCTATGGCGAGCTCTCCGGTGCTGTGGGTCCGATCGCGCTGACCAGCCATCTCGGCTACAGCCATGGCCCAAGCTACCTCACCATCGGCAAGAGCTATTGGGACTGGAACGTCGGCGCCAGCTACACCTGGAA
>CBFRWL010000128.1:0-7159 GCA_965727025.1 uncultured Sphingomonas sp. | reverse complement strand
AACCCTCGTCGTAAGCTTGGGAAGCTTCTGCTCTGCCATTGAGCTACACCCGCATAAGGCGAGCGATAGCCAATGAGCGAGGGTGAGGCAAGATTGCCTTCACTGTCCAAGCGGCTTTGCAAAGCCCAATTCAGCGTCGATCCTTGGTAGCCGAAAAGCGGATGCCAGGGCTTTTGCCCTCGACATAATTCAGCTCCCACGCGTCCTTGGCCATAAAAACCGGCGCGCCGTCACGATCCTCGGCCATGGCATTGCGGTGAAGCGCTTTGAACTCTTCGAGCGCCTTGTCATCGTCGGCCGTGATCCAGCGCGCGGTATCCCACGGCGAAGGCTCGAATCCGGCATCGACCTTATACTCCGCCTGCAGCCGCGAAATGAGGACGTCGAGCTGAAGCTGGCCCACCACGCCGACGATCCATTGGGATCCGATGGCCGGGTGAAACACTTGCATGATCCCCTCCTCGGCCATGTCGTTGAGGGCGTTGCGCAACTGCTTGGTCTTGGTCGGATCGGCCAGCCTGACGCGACGCAGGATTTCCGGCGCGAAATTGGGCAAACCAGTGAAGCGCAGTGTCTCGCCCTCAGTCAGCGTATCGCCGACGCGCAGCGTTCCATGGTTGGGGATACCGATGATATCGCCGGGATAGGCCTCGTCCGCCAACTCGCGGGTCTGCGCGAAGAACAGGATCGGACTGTGAACCGCGATGGCCTTGCCGGTCCCGACCTGTGTCAGCTTCATGCCGCGTTTGAACCGGCCCGAGCACAGGCGCATGAACGCGACGCGGTCGCGATGCTGCGGGTTCATGTTCGCCTGCACCTTGAAGATGAAGCCGGCGACATCCTTCTCGTCAGGCTGGATCGTGCGCGGGTCGGCAGGCTGAGGACGCGGCGGAGGCGCAAACTCGGCAATCGCGTCGATGAGCTGCTCGACGCCGAAGTCCTTCAATGCGGAGCCGAAATAGACAGGGGTCAGATCGCCGCTGCGATAGGCGGTGACGTCGAACGGCGCATAGCCCGCCTGCGCCAATTCGGCTTCCTCGCGGAGCAAGGCGACGCCTTCGGCCGAAAGCAGCCTGTCGAGATCGGGATCGTCCAACCCGCCGACCGGCACGCTGTCTCCCTCGAAGGCGCCCGTCGCATCTTGCGCCGGGCGGTGCAGCTCGTTCTTTGCGAGGCCATAAATTCCCTCAAAGGTTCCGCCCATACCGACCGGCCAGCTCATCGGCGTCACGTCGAGCGCAAGGATGTCGGCAATTTCGTCGAGCAAGGCGAAGGGCTGCCGCCCTTCCCTATCCACCTTGTTGATGAAGGTAATGATTGGGACCGACCGCATCCGGCACACTTCGAACAGCTTGCGGGTCTGGGCCTCGATCCCGCGCGCAGCGTCTATGACCATCACGGCGGAATCGACCGCAGTCAGCGTGCGATAGGTGTCTTCGGAAAAATCTTCGTGGCCTGGCGTATCGAGCAGGTTGAAGGTGATGCCTTCCCGCTCGAACGTCATGACCGATGACGTGACGGAAATGCCGCGCTGCTGCTCGATCTTCATCCAATCCGATCGCGCACGCCGGTTCTGTCCACGCGCTTTGACCTCGCCGGCAAGATGGATCGCGCCGCCGACGAGGAGCAGCTTCTCGGTCAGCGTCGTCTTGCCCGCATCGGGGTGAGAAATGATCGCAAATGTTCTGCGATCGGAGTGAAGATTCATCGAAGGCTGCCGTTACTGATCATAGGAAGGTTGCCGCGTCGCTAGCAGCATCTCGTCAAAAAGCGAAACGGAGACCGGCAGTAAGATGGTTAGGGGACCACTCACTGCAAAAAGTGAACAGACGTTAACCCGGGGCTGGGATGCTTGAATTGCGAGAAACCGGATCGGGGAAGACGATGCGTTGGAGGACCAGAGATGAAGAGCAAGATCAGAGTATTGATAGTCGATGACAGCCTGACGATCCGCGCCATGATCGCGGCGCTGTTCGAGAAGGATCCTGAGATCAAGGTCGTCGGCATTGCCGCGAGCGCCGAAGAAGCCGACGAGATGCTTCATCATCTGGCGCCTGATGTCATCACGCTCGATATCAAGATGCCCGGCATGAACGGACTGGAATTTCTGAGCTACCTCAAGACCTGGCACGACAAGCCGGTGATCATGCTCTCCTCGTTAAGCCCTCGCGGGGCCCCGGAACGGCTGGAAGCGCTGAAGCGCGGCGCGGTCGGCTCCTTCAACAAAGCCAACGCGATCAAGGAAGCGCCGCTCCTGATCAAGATGATCAAGGACGCCGCACACGGCAAGCTCAAAGCAGATCCTGAAGACATGGCTGCCATGGCGCTTGTCGCCGCGCAGCAGATGGGGCAGCTCGCGTCGCTCGCGGCCTGAGCGTCAGCGCATCAGGACCAGTTCTTCCGACATGGTGGGATGCAGCGCGACCGTCTCGTCGAACTGCGCCTTGGTCAATCCAGCTTTCACCGCGATCGCAGCGGCCTGCAAAATCTCCGGCGCATCGGGGCCGATCATGTGGAGGCCGAGCACGACGTCATTCTCCGGGTGCACAACCATCTTGTAAAGCGCGCGCTCGTGCCGATCAGCGAGCACGTTTTTCATCGGCCTGAAGTCGGACGTATAGGTCCGGCACGCGCCAAACTTGTTACGCGCCTGCGCCTCCGTCATCCCGACGCCGCCCATCGGCGGCGCGCTGAATACCGCGGACGGCACATGATGATAGTCGACGCGATGCGGCCTGTTGCCGAAGATCGTGTCAGCAAAGGCCTGGCCTTCGCGGATCGCGACCGGTGTCAACTGGATCCGATCAGTCACGTCGCCGACTGCATAGATGCTGGGAACCGACGAGCGATTATCCTCGTCGACCTTGATCGCGCCGTTCTGCGCGAGGTCCACGCCTACATCCTCGAGCCCGAGCCCCTTGGTGTTCGGGACGCGGCCCATGGCGAACAGCAGCACATCGGCCGGAATGGGATCGCCGCTGCCGACATGAACCATCAGGCTGCCATCATCCTGCTTTTCCACTTTTTCGAACGGCGCGTTGAAGCGGAAGTTGATCCCCTTGGTGATCGAGATTTGGAGCAGGCGATCGCGAATCTGCTCGTCATAGCCACGCAGGATCTGATCCGAGCGGTTGACGATGGTGACCTGGCTTCCGAACTCGTGGAAGATGCCGGCGAATTCGTTGGCGATATAGCCACCGCCAGCGATGACCACGCGCTTGGGCAGCTCTTCCAGATGGAACACCTCGTTCGAGGTAATGCCGAGCTCAGCGCCAGGGCAGCTGGCGCGCGCGGGCCAGGCGCCAGCGGCGATCAGAATGATCCGCGCCGAAATGCGCTTGCCGCTCGCGAGCGTGACTTCGTTGGGGCCGCTGACGGTCGCACGCTCGTGGAAATGCTCGACCTTGTTGTTGTCGAGCGTCGACGTGTAGATCCCCTCGAGCCGGGTGACCTCTGCCTGCACCGCGTCCCGCAGCCGCTGCCAGTTGAAATGGCATTCCGGAATATCCCAGCCGAACCGGCGGGCGTCGCTCAGATCCTCCGCAAAATGTGCGCCATAGACCAGCAATTTCTTCGGCACGCAGCCGCGGATCACGCAGGTCCCGCCCACGCGATATTCCTCGGCCACTGCCACCCTCGCGCCATGCGACGCCGCCACCCTGGAAGCACGTACGCCGCCCGAGCCCGCACCGATCACGAACAGGTCATAGTCATAATCAGCCATTGCTCGCTCCTTGCCTCGCGCAGCCATATGGAGCGGGCACCGGCGCTTGCCAACGCATTCTCATCATCACTCTGATCGGCTTAGCCGAATGCGCGGGCGATCAGCGCTCGGGTCGATGGATCGAAGCTGTCGGTGCCCTGGGTCTCGATCGATTTTGCGATCTCCTTGCCCAGCTCCACGCCGAACTGGTCGAACGGATTGATCCCGAGAAAGACCGCGTTGGCGAACACGCGGTGCTCGTGAAAGGCAATGAGCGCTCCCAGTCGGGCGGGATCGACACGGTCGAGCAGCAAGGTCGTCGAGGGTCGATCGCCGGGATAGGCGCGCGCCGGATCCTCATGGCCGCGACCGGTCATCAGCGCGGCGCCCTGGGCGAAACAGTTGATCAGGAGCTGCCGATGATGCGCCTCGTCGAGTGCATGTCCCGGCTCGATCGCGGCAATGAATTCCACCGGCACGAGGTGCGTGCCCTGATGAAGAAGCTGAAACACGGCGTGCTGCGCATCGGTGCCGACACCTCCCCAGGTGATGGGCGCGCTGGGGACCGTCAGCGGTTCGCCCTTGGCGGTTACCCGCTTCCCGTTCGATTCCATTTCGAGCTGCTGGAGATAGGAAGGCAGCAGGCGCAGCCGCTCATCATAAGCGAACACCGCGCGTGTCTCGGCTCCGCGGACGATGGTGTAGTAAAGGTCGCTCAGCGCGGCGAGCAGTGGCGCGTTGCGGGCAGGCTCGGCGAAACGAAAGTGCCGATCCATCGCCGCGGCCCCCTCCAACATCGCTTCGAACGCATCCCAGCCGAGCGCAAGCGCCACGGGAAAACCGATTGACGACCAAAGCGAATAGCGGCCGCCGACGCTTTCCGAAAATGGCAGGATACGGGTTTCGTCCACACCCCATTCGATCGCCTTTTCCGGACTGGCGGTAAGCGCAACCACCCGTCCATATGGATCATCGACCCCATTTTCCTGCATCCAGCTGAGCACGCTGGCTGCGTTCAGCATCGTTTCGGTGGTGGTAAACGTCTTGGAGGCAACGACCAGCAATGTCGCCGTCGGATCAAAGCGGGTCAGCACCTCGTCCAGCGCCGCGCCGTCAACATTCGAGACGACCGCGACATCATATCGGCCCGCATCGCGCCCCAACGCGTCGATCGCGAGATCCGGCCCGAGCGCCGAGCCGCCGATGCCGACGTGCAGCACGTGCCGGATAGGACCAAGCGCCTCGGCCTCGATCGCATCGATCAGCGCACGCATGCGCGCGTGGAATTTCTGGGCACGGGCGACACTGTCCGGGGTTCCGGAGCCGCGCTCGGCGGGGTGTTCGGCTGGCCGGTCTTCAGTCACGTTGACGATCTCGCCGTTGAACAACGCATCGCGCGATTGCTTGAAACCATGAGCATCGGCGAGAGCAGCGAGGCCGTCGACCATCGCGGCCGAGAGATGTGTTTTTGAAAAGTCGAAGTGGATGCCCGCTTCCTCGATGGTGAGCCGCGACAGGCGATCCGGTTCCGCGACGAACAGGTCGCTCAGCGTCTGGCCAGTTCCGGCCAAGGATTGAAGCTCTTCCCGAAGCGATGCCATCGAACCACGACCTCCACTCAATCACACTTGAACCGACGCATGAGTCGCCGGCCTTACGCGCTGTAACGCGTCAAAGGCCGGGGCAGTAGCTGCTTCATCGCCTTGCAAGATAAACTGGATCAAGTTGCAATAACGAACTGTCGTCTTGTCAACCGTTCTCAACAAAGATATGCAAATATCAGAAGGTAAGGACGATCGGTCATTGTTACGGACCAGATACGAAATCGCCGCGGGTTGCACGGGCAGGATGAACCGGCATGAGCCAGATCGGCAATATTCGTACTAATCAGGAAAATCCGGGGTTCGATCGATTCCAATCCCTCGTCGACGCCGTCAAAGATTATGCTATCTATATGCTCGATCCCGACGGGCATGTGATAAGCTGGAATAGTGGCGCCGAGCGCTTCAAGGGCTATTCGGAACTTGAAATATTGGGACGGCACTTTTCGTGCTTTTACACGCCGGATGATATCGCGGCGGATTTACCCAGACATGCGCTGGCGACTGCGCGGCTTGAGGGCCATTTCGAAACGGAGGGGTGGCGCATACGCAAGGACGGCAGCCGGATGTGGGCGCATGTCGTCCTTGATCCGATCTATGACAACGACAAATTGGTCGGCTTTGCCAAGGTAACGCGTGACATTACGCAGAAGCTCAAGGCCGAGCAGGATCTTCATAGCGCGCGCGAAGCGCTCCAGCAGGCGCAGAAAATGGAGGTGCTTGGCCGCCTGACCAGCGGCGTCGCCCATGACTTCAACAATATGATGACGGTCATGCGCAGCAGTACCGAGCGCCTCATGCTGGCGGACCTCAGCCAAGAGGATCACAAGCGTTGCCTGACGCTGATGATGGAAACCATCGATCATGCGACGTCGCTTACCAACCAGCTGATCACGTTCGTTCGCCGCCAGCCGCTGCGGCCCGAGCAATTCGACGTTGTCGATCGCATTCTGGCCGTGCGGACGCTGCTCGAGACGACGCTGGGCGACAGCATTGCGCTGAAACTGCATCTTGCTCCCGATCTGACGCAGGTGGATACCGATCGGCACCAATTCGAAACGGCGATCATCAATCTTGTCGTCAATGCGCGAGACGCGCTCGTCAGGGCTGGTGCCATGTCGGAGCGGCCATGCGTCACGATCAGCGCTTCCCCGGTAAGCGGCGTGCCGGCAGTCCGCGATCAGCTACCGGTCACGGGCGCCTATGTGGCGATTTCGATCGCGGACAACGGCCCAGGGATCGATGCTTCGATCATGAGCGATATTTTCGAACCCTTTTTCACGACGAAAGAGCAGAGCCAGGGCACCGGCCTCGGCCTTTCGCAGGTCTACAATTTCGTCAAGCAATCAGGCGGTGAAATCGATGTGGTGAGCGAGCCAGGCAAAGGCGCGCTGTTCACCATCTATCTGCCTCGTATCCGCCGGCGCGTGGTGACCGGCCGGAATATGCCCGCGCTGCCGCCCGAGATTACCGAGGAGACCGGCCTGTCCGGGACGGTGCTGCTTGTCGAAGACAATGCCCGGATCGCCGAAATCACCATGCCTTTGCTCGAGGATCTCGGCCTCACGCCGGCATGGGCGCAGGATGCGGAAGAGGCGATGGCCAAGCTGCAGGAGCAGGATGGCCAATTCAGCATCGTCTTCACCGACGTGGTGATGCCCGGCATGAGCGGCATCGCCCTCGCCCGGACGATCGCGCAACGCTGGCCGGACCTGCCGGTCGTCCTTACGAGCGGTTATAGCGACGAACTCACCGCCGGACAGGGCGGAGACTTTGATCTCATCCAAAAGCCGTACAGTCGCAAGGCATTGATGGCGACTTTGGGACGCCACCTCAAATCCACCGAAAAGGCCGC
>CBFRWL010000127.1:0-7168 GCA_965727025.1 uncultured Sphingomonas sp. | reverse complement strand
CCGCGACCTCCGGCGTGACAGGCCGGCGCTCTAACCAACTGAGCTACACCCGCGCTTGGCTTGAGGAGGCGGGACCTAGTTGAGCCCCTCGGGGCTGTCAAGCAGCGGATCAAGCCATTATGAGGATAGGGCATCCTCATCGCCCGGCGCATGGGTAAGCGTGCCGTCTTCAAACAGGAAGCCCGCAATGTCCGGCTTACCGGCGGCATCGATCACCGTCTTCACGATGATCAATATGGGCACTGCCAGCAACGCGCCCGTCGTACCCCACACCCATCCCCAATAGCTCAGCGAAACGAGGATCAGCAACGGATTGATGGTCAGCCGTCGTCCTACCATCATCGGCGTGAAGAGATTGGCCTCCACGAGGTGGAGCGCGACGAAGATCAGGGCCGGCACCATCGCGTACCATGGATCGGCGAAGGTCATCATGCCGCCGAGCGCCAGCAGCAGCGCGGCGGCCATCGGCCCGAGATAAGGAATATAGTTGAGGATCGCCACCAGCCCTCCCCACATGATCGGGCTCGGCATCTGCACCCACCATAAGGCGAGCGCGACCAGGCAACCCATGGCGAAGTTGATCGCCGAAATGGTGGCGAGATAAGCCGAGGTCGCGTCGACCATTTCCTGGATCACCCGCGCGGTCGCCATCGCGCTCGAGAAGCTGTGCCGGCTGGTGATCGTCCGCCGCCGCATGCGCGTCCATCCGGAAAGGAAGAAGTAGATCACCAGCACCGAGAAAAACATCTGGATGATGGCGAAGGGCGCCGAGGTGGTAACCAGATCGAGCAGCGAATTCGGCGATTCGAGCGCCACACGCGCCATGTGACGCGGCGAGGTGCGTTGAATGGCGGCGACCGTATCGTCGATAAATCTCTGTAAGGTGGTATACAGGTCGAGGATCGGCCCCAGATTGCTGCGCACGCGTGAGATCCGCTCCGGCAGCAGCGCCAGCCAGTCCGTCGCCGGAACGATGATGGAGGCGATCGCGAGATTGGCGCCGATCAGGAAGGTAAGCACGCAGATCAATGCCGCGATCTGTGACGGCACCCTTCGCCGCTCCAGCCACTCCAGCAGCGGCACGAGCGCAATTGCGATCACCATGGCCGCAGTCACCGGCAGGAAAAAGGCGGCTCCTGCCTGTAGAGCAAAGGGCAAGGCCAACATCAAACCGACGCCGAGCATGAGCGTCATCGCCGCCATCAGGCGTTCGCGGCGATAGGCAATCGACGCCATCACCGTGCTCAGCTCGTCCCCCTCATTATTCCCGATCTGCGATTCGTCTCCCATCACACGCTTTCATAGCATGAGCGCAGCTGCGTCATTCCAGCTTTTCCGCGGCCTTTCAATTTTATGACATCAATATTTTGCGCTCTAAATGTCCCATGGCAACATTATGTTGTGGCCAGGCCGCGCCTTATAAAGTTAAGGAATCGTAACGAACGCTCCACTCACCCCATCGCTCCACCGACTCGCCGTGCAATTGTTGACTCCTTAACGGCGCGCAACGAACAGGGCTGCGACATTTGCAGGTCGATCGGGGACCTCAGTTTCAGGACCCTAACCCCGAACCGACAAGACGTGACCGTCCAGCCGCGCCGCCCGTTCGATTATCAACGGCACGGACTGGCCGCTTGCGCACGTGGTGGAGCGGTGGGTGCAGTTTTCGTTCGGAAAAGGCGTGTCGGCAGGTCTTGCGGTGGCGGCATTGATTGCAGCCGCGTCCTTCGGATCCCGGGTTATTGCTGAACCGGGCCACCCTGTCCAGGCAACGCCGGCGCTGATCAACGGAGCCTGGGTGGCAGACCCGGCGATTTCCGCTGATCCGCTGCTCCTTCTGGACGATAATGTCACTTATTCAGCGGTCCAGGCGCCCAAGCCGGTTGCCAAGATCGCCTCTTCCGAGCTCGAATGCATGGCCAAGGTCGTGCGCCACGAGGCCGCCAATCAGTCGCGCCAGGGCCAGCGGGCCGTTGCAGAAATCCTGGCGAACCGCGCCAAATCCGGGCGCTTCCCTTCAACGATCTGCGGCGTCGCCAATCAGCCCGGCCAGTTTTTCGACACCACGAGCTATAATCCTTCGCGGGATACGCCAGAGTGGCAGACCGCGATGGAGGTCTCCCGCGAGGTGCTCTCAGGCGAAGGTCAGAACGTCGCTCGCGGCGCCTATTTCTACCACGCCGCTTACCAGGCCCCCACCCGCTTTTTCCGCAGCCGTCAGCAGGTGCTGGCAATGGGGGATCACGTCTTCTATCGCTGATCCGCGGGTTGATGGCCGAAGCGGGCAGCTTCGGCTGCCTTCCATTCACGATGAAGCGCCGCGCGCGGCAAACCTAGCCCGATCGAGAGCGTGAACGCGTCCCACCGTTCCGCCAGCGCCGCCAGTTGCGCCTGCCGCGGGCCCGGGGTCTGTTCGTCGATCCACTCCCTCAGCGAGATTGCGTTGGTTGCCAGGAGGAACAGGCTGGTGATCGCGATGATGGACGTGGTCCAACGCAGCGGATGGCCCAGCGGTTCGCCGCTCGCAAGATCCACCGGCGATTCGAATTCATGATGATCCGCCATCGTCCGCTCCGTCAGAACTGATAATAGATGAAGGGGGCAACCCCTTCAAAACGCATCGCATCGATCAGCAGGATCGCCACCCCCGCCAACAGCCCGACCACGGGCGCCGGAACGCGCCTGAGCCTGATGGCCAGCGCCGGCATCAGGCGCGGTGGCCCAAGGTGCATTGCCAAGCCGATGAGCACGAGCCCCAATCCCAGGGGCGTGATCATCGTCGCTTTTCCGGTCCATCGCGCAATTCCGCTCAGATAGTCGAGCGCCGCGTCGAAACTATCGGCCCTGAAGAAGATCCACCCAAGCACCACGACGTGAAAGGTAATGAGCAGCCCGATCGGCCGCGGTAAGCTCCAGCGCCATGGCTTCACTTCGCGCCAGATGCGTTCCAGCGACAGCACGAGCCCGTGCAAGCCGCCCCAGATCAGAAAGGTCCATTTGGCGCCATGCCAGATGCCGCCCAGCAGCATCGTGATCATGAGGTTGCGGCAGATGAAGAGAATGCCGCCGCGATTGCCGCCGAGGCCGATATAAAGATAGTCGCGAAGCCAGCTCGAGAGGCTGATGTGCCAGCGCCGCCAAAAATCCTGCAGCAATACCGCGCGATAGGGCTGATCGAAATTGCGCGGGAAGCGATAGCCGAGCAGGGCCGCCAGCCCGATCGCCATATCGCTATAGGCTGAAAAATCGCAGTAGATCTGTACCGCATAGCCATAGGCCGCAAAGATTAGATCGCCGCTGCCATAGGCGCTTGGATCGAAGAACACCGGATCGACGAATTGCGTCGCCAGCTCCGATGCGATCACAGCCTTTTTGAACAAGCCCCAGATGATCAGCAGCAACGCCATTGCTGCCATGCCGCGGTCAAGCTTTGGCACCTTTTGAAACTGCGGCACGAGATGCGCGGCCCTGACGATCGGCCCCGCAACCAGGTGCGGAAAAAAGGACATGAGCAAGGTGATGTCGAGCAGCGATGCCGGGCGCACGCGGCCACGATAGACATCGATCATGTAGGACATGCCCTGAAAGGTGAAGAAGGAGATGCCGACCGGCAGCACCACCTGCAGCAGCGGCAGATCCCGTCCAAAACCAACGTCGGTCAGCAGCGGCGCAACCTCGCCGAGAAAGAAATCATAATATTTGAAGAAGCCGAGGATCAGCAGATTGGCCGCCACGCCCAGCGCCACAAGCATTTTGCGGCGATAAGCCTGCGTCTTTTCACCCGACGGCGCGTCTTCGTCGCCTTCATGCTCGTCATCCGTCGAGCCGGAGGAAGCGATCGCCCGCGCCAGGCTCCAATTGATCAGCGCCGATCCGATCAGCAACGCAACGAAACGCCAATCCCAAGCGCCGTAGAAAATCCAGCTCGCGATCAGCAGCAGGATCTTGCGCCACTCATTATCCCGGCTGCCGACGGTCCAGACGAGCGCGTAGACGCACAGAAAGAACAGGCCGAAGGTCAGCGTCGGAAACAGCATCCTATGCCTGCGCTATAATTGGTGCCGCGATCAGGCGCACTGGCATGCCGAATCTAAAGTTCGTACCATTTCGTCGCCCCAGCGGAGGCTGGGGCCCATGTCTCTTTCGACATTCGATATCGTCTCAAATATTGAGAGACATGGATCCCTGCCTTCGCAGGGATGACGACAGAAAAAGGAACGAACTTCGATCCCATGAGACTAACGCGCGGCCATGGTGCCATTGGCCGCGGCGGCAAGATCCGCCTGAAGCATCCGCGCGATATCCCATCCGCCCGCTTTGGTATAATGCACGAAATCCCCCCGCATCATTGGCGGCGACGCCTTGACCAGCTTCGCTGCCGCGCAAGCGCCGCCCATCCGCGCCTGCCAATCCCAAAACGCGATATTGAGCTCTTGCGCAACCCGTCGCTGCACTTCGCGCACGGCCGCAAGCCCTGGCGGCGCGAACAGTGGCCGCCCGGTTGGATCAAGCTCCGGCTGGGTCGGCGTCTGCGCTCCCACGCCCGCCTCCTCGGATGCGCGCAATGTCGCCATGACGTCAGCCAGCGTCTGCGATTGCGTGGTGCAATCCACCGCTGCGCCAGGGGCATTGTTCGCCAGCGCCGCATTACGCGTGTTGGCATCAGGCGCACCCAGCATCAGGATCGGCACATTGCGCACCAACCGCCGGATCCGCGCAAGCTGGCTGCGAAGCGAGATTTCATATTGGCTCGGCTCGACCCGCGGCGCGAATCCCTCATTAGTTCCGAAGGCGATCACCACCAGATCGGGCTTATAGCTTCGAAGCTCCTCGGCGATCACGCTATCGTCGGTGCGCGCGAAATGGACGAGCTGCGATCCGGAGACGCCCAAATTCGAAACCACCACGCCGCCTGCATCACGAAACGTGCCCCAAGACGTAATCGTCACGGGGCCACCATGGGCGGTAACTTGCACGCTGTATTGCGGCTGATCGACGTGAATGGTCTTGCATTCGGACCGCACAGCAAAAGCGTTGAGGTTGAATTCCTCGCTGGTCGCGCCGACCTGAACGGTGAGCGAACCCGAGCCCGGCTGTTCGAGCGCACATATCGTGAAGCGATTGAAGGCCTCGCTCGAGTCCGCGGTCAAACCCAGAATGGCGCCTTCCTGGCTCGTCGAGACGCTGAACCCAGAAAGACCTATGAGCGGCCGCGGCGGAGCGGAAGCGCTGCCGAAGGTGGATTTCACCGTCCACCCCGGCGACATGCTGGCCGTGGCCCCATAGGTCAAATAGCCCGGATAGGGGCGTCCCGGCGCCATAACCCCCCTGCCCCCGCTGCCATATTGCGCTTGCAGCAACTCGCGCCACCCACCGGTGATGGTGTCGCCTGCAGTATGGCTGTCGCCGATCTGAAGAATATGGACGGGATGATTGCCTTCGGAATGATCGCGGGCGCGCGCGAGCTTGTCGAAATAAGGCTGTAGCGTCTCGGCTTGGCAAAGCGCCGTCTGGCAGGGCGTTGCCGCGGCAACCAGCATTGCAAGCAGTGGAAGCGGCATCAGGCGGCAGGCCCCACGGCGACCTGAGGGTCTGCCGGGCTTTGCTCCTGCTGTTGATTGTCGTCGCCGTTTTCCCCTTCGGTTTTCTTCGCAGGCGCAGGCTCGATGAGGCGGTCGGCTTTGGCCTTGGGTTTGGGCGCCACTGCGTTCACAGGCTTGGCCGCTGCCACAGTGACGGGCTCAGGCGATGCGATCGGGCCGACCGAACCCGCTTCAGCCAGATGCTCTCGCGCTGCCGCGACATATTGCCTGATGCGCTCCGCCAATCCGCCCGTCAGCCGCTGGTAGCCACCCATCGACATATGGATGCCGTCATTGGCGCGCATCAGCTTGGGCGTCGGGCTGCCGGCCACCGGCAGATAGGCTGCGTAGGCGCCATTGGCATCGACTGACATTGGCCTCGTGTCGATGAAGGGAACATGAAGCCGCTCCATCTCCTGCGCGAAGAACTGGCTCATGCCGATAATGTCGCTATCGAAGCTGGGCTTTCGCATCACCGGCAGGCCAACCCAATATACGATCGCGCCCTGCCTGCGGAGCAGCCCGATATAACGGTCGATGCGCGCGCCAATCTCCTGCTTCCAGGGCGCGCTCAACAGCGGCGCGTAATGACCGGCATGCATCACGCCTTGGGTGTCGTTGGCGCCGAAGGAGATGACCGCGATGTCCACCGGGCCCTCGCTCAGCTGCTGCGCCACCCGGTCCTCTAGGTTGAGGCTGGCATAACGCGTAAAGCCCGTCGATTGCTGGCTATATTTGACGACCTGGAAATTCTCGCGCGCCGGGAGCTGATGATATAGCGCCGCCCACACACCATCGCCGAAACTGTCGCCGAACACCCCGATCCGGACCTTTTCGCCTTTGGCAATGGCGTCAAGCAGCCTCGGCTGGAACGGCATCGCACATTCGCTGGTCAAGTCTTTGACTTGCGATGTTTTGGCTGGCGCAGCCGCTTGGCTGGCAGAGGCCACGCTTGCGACCTGCCGGGATGCCGGGGGCGCATCGATCGCGATCGCGTCGTGAATGTCGCCGGCGAAAGCATAGCCCATCGCCGCCCCGACACCCACGCCAAGAAAGAGAACCGCAGTCCGGTCGGCAAGCTGCCGAAACACGCTCATCAAGCTTTGCTCCGCTCCACGCGGCACGTCCTTAACGCGACGGCGGAGTCAGTGTCGAGCGCCGTTTGCGGCGGGCTGCACATGGCTCGGGATAATTGCGGCGACGGAGGGAAATGATTTTGCCGGCAAGGCCGAAATGCTTGGATTTCGGTCTGAGCGCATGGCATTTCAGCCTCCGGACGATCCACGCAGACGGCGTGGTCGCTTGTTTTTCATGAAAGACGATCATGGCCGGGATTCTTGAAACAATGCATTTCGCCCCGGCTCGCTTGGAGTACGCATGATGAGCACTTCGGACAGATGGGCGCAGGGCCGGATCGGCTTCATTACCGGCGCCACCTCGGGTTTCGGAGAAAAGCTCGCGCGTCGGATCGTGCTTGGCGGCGGCAAGGCCATCGTCACCGGCCGCCGCGCCGATCGGCTGGAGAAACTGAAAAGCGAACTTGGCGAAGCCGTGCTCCCGCTCAGCTTGGACGTGCGAGACGAAAT
>CBFRWL010000126.1:0-7177 GCA_965727025.1 uncultured Sphingomonas sp. | reverse complement strand
TCAAATCGACCGCGCTGTGGCCCAAATATCAGCTTCCGACGCTCACCACCCATGAAGGCATCCCCGGCCACGCCTGGCAGGGTGCCTATCTTGCCGAGCATCATGACGAGATCCCGCTGATCTTCTCGGAAATGGGCTTCAATGCCTTCGTGGAAGGCTGGGCGCTCTATGCCGAGCAGGTCTGCGATGAGCTTGGCCTCTACGACAAGGATCCGCTCGGCCGGCTGGGTTTCCTCCAAGGCCAGCAATATCGCGCGTGCCGGCTGGTGGTCGATACCGGCCTCCACGCCAAGCGCTGGACGCGCGAGCAGGCGGTGAACTTCATGGTCCAGGAAACCGGCCGGGGGACCGAGGCGATGACGAGCGAGGTCGATCGCTACTGCGCATGGCCGGGGCAGGCTTGCGGTTACAAGATCGGGCAGCTTCAAATGCTGCGCCAGCGCGAGCATGCTCGGGCGGCACTCGGCGCCCGCTTCGATCTTGCCGCCTTCAACGATGCTGTCGTCAAAACCGGGGGCGTGCCGCTCTCGATCCTTCCGACCGCGATCGACCAATATATCGCAGCCGAGCGGGCATAATACCAGATTGCAGTGATCGGAACCTATTTCAGCCCCTCCTCTTCAGGGGAGGGGGAGGGGTGGGGCCTCCGAGGCTCATTGAGACCATGGCCAGGAGGAGGCGAGGCCCCACCCCCCAATCCCCTCCCCTGAAGGGGAGGGGCAAAGCGCCGCATTCACCGCAACCTAGTATAAGTGGGTCGCGCAGAGCGGCGAATGGAACGAGAACCGAAGCCCTGGATGGCGTCGTCTCCGACCGTTCGCAAACGACGCACTCACCCGGAGCGCGCAACCAAAGATCATCCGGGCACCCCACTTTGTCGTCCTGCTGAACTTGTTTCAGCATCCACCAAGCCACAGGCGCTCGCGATTGCGAGATGGTGGACCCAGAACAAGTTCAGGGTGACGAGGTGGCTCAGCCGTGCAGCACTCATCAGCTTCGGGAAGAAGCTGTCATGGCTGTTGCCCGATCAGGACAGGATCTTCGCCAGCCCCTTGGAGAGTTGCAGCGCGCCGTTGAGCCGTGATTTCGGGTCCGGCCAGTTGCGCGTGATGACGAGCTTGCTGTCCGGCCGGAGCTTGGCGGTTCCTTTAAGCCGTTCGGTGTAGGCGATCAGGCCCGGAATGTCGGGGAACTGATCGTTGTGGAAGGTGACGAGCGCGCCCTTGGGGCCGACATCGAGCTTGGCCACGCACGCGATCTTCAGGTTGAGCTTAGTCTCGATGACTGAGAGCAGGTTGGCCGTCGCGTCGGGAAGCGATCCGAAGCGGTCGATCAATTCTGCGGCGAATGCCTCTATCCCATCGCGATCCTCGATCTCGTTCATGCGGCGATAGAGGCCCATCCGCAGATCGAGATCGGGCACATAGTCTTCCGGGATCAGGATCGGCGCATCGACCGTGATCTGTGGCGAGAAATTCTCGCGGCGCTCCGCCTCGGCGAGGCCGCCGGCCTTCGCCTCGATGATCGCCTCCTCGAGCATCGACTGGTAAAGCTCGAAGCCGACTTCCTTGATATGGCCGGATTGCTCGTCGCCGAGCAGATTGCCGGCGCCGCGAATATCGAGATCATGGCTGGCGAGCTGGAAACCGGCGCCGAGCGTGTCGAGGTTCGAAAGGATATGCAGCCGCTTTTCGGCGGTGTCGGTCATCGTGCGATTGGCCGGCGTGGTGAGATAGGCATAGGCGCGGATCTTCGAACGGCCGACGCGCCCCCGCAACTGATAGAGCTGGGCGAGGCCGAACATATCGGCGCGATGGACGACGAGCGTGTTGGCGCTGGGAATGTCGAGCCCGCTTTCGACGATCGTGGTGGAGACCAGCACGTCGAACTTCCTGTCGTAGAAGGCCGACATCCGCTCCTCGACTTCGCTTGCCGCCATCTGGCCATGCGCAACCACATAATTGATCTCGGGCACCTGCTTGCGCAGGAAATCCTCGATATCGGGCAGATCCTTGATCCGCGGCGTGACGAAATAGCTCTGCCCGCCACGATAATGCTCGCGCAGCAGCGCCTCCCGGATCACCACCGGGTCCCACGGCGTGACATAGGTCCGCACCGCCAGACGATCGACTGGCGGCGTCTGGATCACCGAAAGCTCGCGCAGGCCCGACATCGCCATCTGAAGCGTGCGCGGGATCGGCGTGGCGGTGAGCGTGAGCACGTGAACGTCGGCTCTGAGCGCCTTCAGTCTCTCTTTGTGGGTGACGCCGAAGCGCTGCTCCTCATCGACAATGACGAGGCCGAGGCGCTTGAACTCGATGCCCTTCGCGAGCAGCGCATGGGTGCCGATGACGATATCGACCTTGCCGTCGGCGAGCCCTTCCCTGGTCGCCTTGGCCTCGGCGGCGGGGACGAGGCGCGAGAGCCGGCCGATGTTGAGCGGGAAGCCCTGGAAGCGTTCCGTGAAATTGTTGAAATGCTGGCGGGCGAGCAGGGTGGTGGGGCAAACCAACGCGACCTGCGCTCCCGCCATCGCCGCGACGAAGGCGGCGCGTAGCGCAACCTCGGTCTTGCCGAATCCGACATCGCCGCAGACGAGCCGGTCCATCGGCTTGCCGGCGCCGAGATCGTCGAGCACATCGCTGATCGCCCGATCCTGATCGTCGGTCTCCTCATAGGGGAAGCGATCGACAAAGGCGGGATAGCCGCCGCCGTCGGGCTCGAGCACGTCGGCCGGGCGGAGTGCGCGCTGGGCGGCGACTGCGATCAGCTCGCCCGCAATCTCGCGGATACGCTCCTTCATTCGCGCCTTGCGCTGCTGCCACGCAACCCCGCCGAGCTTGTCGAGCGCGACGCCCTCGCTCTCCGAGCCGTAGCGCGAGAGCACGTCGATATTCTCGACCGGCACGTAGAGCTTGTCACCGCCCTGATAACTCAGCGCCACGCAATCGTGCGGGCTCTGGCCAACCGGGATCGAGGTCAGGCCTTCGTAGCGGCCGATGCCATGATCGGCGTGAACGACGAGATCGCCTGGCGAAAGCGTCGCCAGCTCGGCCATGAAGGCATCGGCGGACTTGCGGCGTTTCTGGCGGCGGACAAGGCGATCGCCGAGCATATCCTGCTCGGTCAGCAACGCCACGTCGGCGGTGGTGAAGCCGTGATCGAGCGGGAGCACGGCGAGCGCGGTGCTGCCATTGGCCTTGCCCATGGCTTCCTGCCAGCTTTCGGCATCGGCCGTGCCGGTCAGCCCATGCTCATGCAGCAGGCCCTTCAACCGCTCCCTGGCGCCGCGCGAATAGCTGGCGAGGATGACGCGGCGGCCGTCGCGGGCCAGCGTCCGAACATGGCCGGTGACCGCTTCGTAGATGTTGGTGTTCTGCGCGCGCTCCGGCGCGAAATCGCGCGCCGCCTCCACGCCGAAATCGAGCACCGTCGCGCTTTCGGGCTCGTGGAACGGGGTCGTGAGATGGATCGGGCGATCGGCGATCGCCTCCTCCCATTCTTTTTCCGACAGATAGAGCGCGGCCGGATCGAGCGGGCGATAGCTGCCGGGCTCGACGCTGAGCGCGCGCATGCGATTGCCATGATAGTCCACGATCGCTTCGAAGCGTTGCTGCGCCGCCATCGCAACTGCATTGTCGCGAACCACGATATCCTCGGGCGCGAGATGATCGAACAGCGTGGCAAGCCGCTCCTCCAGCATCGGCAGCCAATGCTCCATCCCGGCGAGACGGCGGCCCTCGGAGACCGCCTGATAAAGCGGGTCGCCGGTGGCGGTCGCGCCGAATTTTTCGCGGTAACGGCTGCGGAAGCGCTTGATGCTTTCCTCGTCGAGCAGCGCTTCGGAAGCGGGCAGCAGGGTGAAGTCATCCACCCGATCGACGGTACGCTGGTCGGCCGGATCGAAGCGGCGGACACTTTCGATCTCATCGCCGAAGAAGTCGAGCCGGAGCGCGAGCGTTTCTCCGGCAGGAAAAAGATCGACCAGCGCACCGCGGATCGCGAACTCGCCTGCATCCGCCACCGTATCGGTGCGGACATAGCCATTTGCTTGCAGCAGCGCGGCCAGCCGATCACGGTCGATGCGCTCGCCGGGCGCGAGCTTCGCGACGAGCTGGCGGATCCGGAACGGCGTCAGTGTGCGTTGCGTGGCGGCGTTGGCCGTCGTCACCAGCAGCTGCGGCGAACTGGCTTTACGCTGAAGCGCATGCAGCGCCGCGAGGCGATCGGACGAAGATCGCAGCGAAGGGGAGGCGCGATCATAGGGCAGGCAATCCCATGCCGGATATTGGATCACCTCGAGTTCGGGCGCGAAATAGCTGGCTGCGTCGGCAATGCTGCGCATGGCGAGATCGTCGGGGGCTATGCAGACGGCGCGGCCTTTCGCGGCGCGCGTCAGATCGGCGAGCAGCCATGGGAGGAAGCCGCCGGCGACGCCGCTCAGAGTAAGAGGTTGGTCGGCCTTGAGGATGCGTTGGAGGTCAGTCACGCTTATTTGGCCACATCAATATAATCGAGCTTCTGCATCTGGTGCATGAGGGGTCCGGCATAACGCTCCGGCACCGGCAAGGTGCCGATCGCCCATGCCATGATGTCGACATCCTCTTCGTGGAGCAGCGCCTCGAACCAGGCCATATCGGCCTCCTGCCATTCCGCCTGGTAACGGTCGAAAAAGCCGCCGATCATGAAATCCGCTTCCCGTGTTCCCCGATGCCAGGCGCGGAAGCGCAGGCGCTTGAGGCGATCTTCGCGGTTCATCGGCGTCGGCTTTCCTGCAAAGGTGATTGGCCGGCGGGCGCTTTGCGGCGCCTGCCGGCTACGGCTAGAACGCGCGAGATAGACATGCGGCCAGCGATTCTCAATCCGATCTTCGCCGAGGTGGAGGCGCTGAAGGGCGTCGGCCCGCAGCTCGCAAAGCCCTTGAAGAAGCTGGGTCTGGCGCGAGCGGTGGACGCTCTGTTCCATCTGCCGACCGGGTCGATCCATCGGCGGCATGTCGAGGCGCTCAGCCCCTCGGATGTCGGATCGGTGGTCGCGGTCGAGCTCAAGGCGATCGATTATCGGCAAGGAGGGAGGGGGCCGTTCCGGGTCGAGGCGCTGGATCGCGAAGGCAATCATGTCAGCCTCGTTTATTTCGGCGGGCAGCCCGGCTGGGCGAGGAAGCTGCTCCCGCTCGACGAGCTTCGGCTCGTTTCCGGAAAGCTCGATGCCTATGGGGATCGGCTCCAGATCGTCCATCCCGACCATGTCCTGCCGCTTGGCGAAGCGGCAAGCTTGCCCGCGCGCGAGGCGGTCTATCCGCTCTCCGAGGGGCTGACGAACAAGCGGATGGCGCAGTTGGCCGCGCAGGCGCTGGAGCGTGCGCCTGAACTGCCTGAATGGGTCGAGCCCAGCCTCAAGGCGCGCCGCGCATGGCCCGATTGGCGGCAAGCGCTGGCGCGCGCGCATGCCGATCCCGGCGATCTGATGGCGCGCGACCGGCTTGCCTATGATGAGGTTTTCGCCAACCAGCTCGCACTGATGCTGGTGCGCACGGCTTCGCGCAGACGGCAGGGGCTCGCGCTCAAGGGAGATGGCCGCCTCCGCGACGCACTGAGGCTACCCTATGCGGCCACGAGTGCGCAGCGAAAGGCCATCGCCGAGATCGAAGGCGATCTGCAACAATCGGCGCCGATGCTGCGGCTGCTGCAAGGCGATGTCGGTTCGGGCAAGACGCTGGTGGCGCTGATGGCGCTGCTCATCGCTGTCGAAGGCGGAGCGCAGGGCGCGCTGCTCGCTCCGACCGAAATTCTCGCGCGCCAGCATTTCGACAATTTGAGCCGCATGCTCAGCGGGCTTTCAGTGAATGTCGCGATCCTCACCGGACGGGAAAAAGGGCGGGCGCGGGAGGCGACGCTGATGGGTCTGGCGGACGGATCGATCGACATCCTCGTCGGCACGCACGCCATTTTCCAGCAGGGGGTCGGGTACAAGAATCTCGGTCTGGCCGTGGTGGACGAGCAGCATCGCTTTGGCGTGGCGCAGCGGATGATGCTGGCCGACAAGGCCGATCATGCGCCGCACATGCTGGTGATGACCGCCACGCCGATCCCGCGTACGCTGACGCTCAGCCATTATGGCGAAATGGACGTCAGCCGGCTCGACGAGATGCCGCCCGGCCGCCAGCCGATCGAAACGCGCGTGATGGCCGTGGACCGTCTCGACGAGATCGTCGAGGCGCTGGGCCGGCATCTCGGCGGCGGGGGGCAATCCTATTGGGTTTGCCCACTGGTCGAGGAGAGCGAGACCAGCGACATGGCCGCGGCGGAAGCGCGCGCCGAAACGCTGCGGCTGCGTTTCGGTGATCGGGTAGGCCTCGTTCATGGCCGGATGAAGGGCCCCGACAAGGATGCGGTGATGAACGCGTTCGCGTCCGGGCAGCTTTCGGTGCTGGTCGCGACCACGGTGATCGAGGTCGGGGTCGATGTACCGAACGCGACGCTCATGATCATCGAAGGGGCCGAACGTTTCGGGCTGGCGCAGCTTCACCAGTTGAGGGGGCGCGTGGGCCGTGGAGAGGGTCGCTCGGTTTGCTTGCTGCTTCGGGGCGGTCAGCTGAGCGAAACGGCTCGGGCTCGTCTGGCATTGATGCGCGAGACCAATGACGGCTTCCGGATTGCGGAGGAGGATCTCAGATTGCGTGGTGCCGGCGAGATTTTGGGGACCCGGCAATCCGGCGAGGCGGGGTTCAGGCTGGCGACGCCGGAGCAGGTGAGTGCGTTGATTGAAACGGCGACTGCGGATGCGCGGCTTCTGGTCGATCGGGACGGCGGGCTCAGCGGAGAGCGTGGACAGGCGGCGCGGATCGCGCTCTATCTGTTTGATCGGGATGCGGCGGTGGGTTTGCTGCGGGCGGGCTAGCTTCAGCCGGTGGTGAACTGCCAGTTCGGCTTCGCGGTCTTCACCGCGGCGAGCACCTTGGGGTATTCGCGGTCATCGAACGGCATATCAAACGCGCACCCGATCCGGCCACCCAACGACCACACGACCGTCGCTGCCACATCGCCGGCGAAGGGGAGCAATATCCTGAGCTTGCTGTCCTGCGACAATGGCTCTGTGGTGCGCGCCATGAAGCCGTGCGCAGACATGTTCACCAGCTGCGCGCTGATCCCGCTCTTCTTGCCGGCCGTGAGCACGG
>CBFRWL010000125.1:0-7228 GCA_965727025.1 uncultured Sphingomonas sp. | reverse complement strand
AATGCGTGCATTGCGGCTTCTGCACCGCGACCTGCCCGACCTATGTGCTGCTCGGTGACGAACTCGACAGCCCGCGCGGCCGCATCTATCTGATGAAGGAAATGCTCGAGAACGAGCAGCAGCCCACCGCCCAGGTGGTCAAGCATATCGATCGCTGCCTGTCCTGCCTTTCCTGCATGACGACCTGTCCATCGGGCGTGAACTACATGCATCTGGTCGATCATGCGCGCGCCTACATTGCCGAGCGCTATCGTCGGCCGCTCAAGGATCGGTTTTTCCGCGCCTTGCTCGCCTGGGTATTGCCCCATCCCAAGCGTTTCCGGCTTGCCCTGCAGCTGGCGCGCCTGGCGCGTCCGGCGGCGCCGATCGTCGCCAGGATCGACGCTCTCGAGCCGATGGCGGCGATGCTCTCGCTTGCGCCTGCTTCGCTGCCGCAGGTGGCGGCTTCGAAGCATTCGGTCATTGAGGGCGCGCGCGGCAGGGTGGCGCTGCTGGCCGGCTGCGCCGAGCCCGTGCTCCGTCCGCAGTTCCGCGAGGCCGCGGTACGCCTGCTGAACCGGGTGGGTTGGGACGTGATCTTCGCGCCGGGAGAAGGCTGTTGCGGTGCGCTGGTCCATCATATGGGCCGGGAAGCGGACGCGCTGGCGGCTGCGCGGCGCAATGTCGATGCCTGGACGCGCGAGATCGAAGGCAAGGGCCTGGCAGCGATCCTCGTCACGGCCTCGGGATGCGGCACGACGATCAAGGATTATGGCTTCATGCTCCGCAACGATCCGGATTATGCGGAGAAAGCCGCGCGCGTGTCGGCGCTGGCGCAGGATGTGAGCGAATTCCTCGTCTCGGCGGATCTGCCGCCGGGCGAGGGGAGGGGACTGACGGTCGCCTATCATGCCGCCTGCTCGCTCCAGCATGGCCAGAAGGTGACCGATGCGCCCCGAAGGCTGCTCGCGCAGGCTGGCTATGTGGTGCGCAGCCCTGTCGAGGCGCATTTGTGCTGCGGCTCGGCGGGCACCTATAATATTCTTCAGCCCGCGATCGCTGGGCAGTTGGGCGATCGCAAGGCGGCGAACATCGAGCGGCTGTCGCCGGATGTGATCGCTACCGGCAATATCGGTTGCGCCGTGCAGATCGGCCAGCGCACCGCCATCCCTATCGTTCACACTGTCGAGTTGCTCGATTGGGCGACCGGCGGCCCCGTTCCCTCAGCCCTTCATCATCTTCAGGAAAGGATATCATCATGAGCCGGATCAGCCTTGCCCAGGCGAAAACCATCATCGCCGCTGCCTTTGACAAGGGGGCCGCGCTCGGCCTCAAACCGCTCAGCGTCGCGGTGCTGGATGCAGGCGGTCATCTCATCGCCTTCGAACGCCAGGACGGTGGCTCCTTCCTGCGGGCGCAGATCGCATGCGGCAAGGCCGGCGGCGCGCTGGCGCTGGGCGTGTCCAGCCGCAAGATTGGCGAAATGGCCGTCGAACGCCCGACCTTCGTTGGTTCGCTCGGTCATCTAAGCGCGCCGGGACTCGTGCCGGCGGCGGGCGGCGTGATCGTGGTCGATGCCGAGGGCGCGCCGCTCGGCGCGATCGGGGTGACCGGCGATACCAGCGACAATGACGAAATCTGTGCGCTGGCGGGCATCGCCGCGGCGGGCCTGCGCGCGCAACCCTGATCGGAGACGGACGACATGATCGAAAAAGCAGGATTGAAGGTCGACGAGACTCTGGCTGCCTTCATCGAGCGGGATGTGCTGCCCGGCACCGACATCGATCCCGATGCCTTCTGGGCTGGCATGGCGGATGTCTTTGCCCGGTTCGCGCCGGTCAATGCGACGCTTCTCGCCAAGCGCGACGAATTGCAGCAGCGGATCGACGACTGGCATGTGCGACATGCGGGGGCGGCGATCGATCAGGCAGCCTATCAGGCGTTCCTTCGCGAGATCGGCTATCTGGTTCCGGAGCCCGCGCCTTTCTCGATCACCTCATCTGGTGTCGATCCCGAGATCGCGACGCTGGCGGGCCCGCAGCTCGTCGTCCCGATCCTGAACGCTCGCTTCCTGCTCAACGCCGCCAACGCACGTTGGGGCAGCCTCTATGACGCGCTGTACGGGACCGACGCAATCGCCGGCGCACCGAGCGGCGAAGGCTATGATCCGGAGCGCGGCGCGCGCGTGATCGCCTGGGCCAAGCAGTTTCTCGACGAAGCGGTGCCGCTTGCCAGCGGCAGCTGGGCCGATTTCAAGGGCGGCAACCCTGCGCCTGCCAATCCAGGGCAATATCTGGGAAGCGCTGGCGACAATCTGCTCTTCGTGCACAACGGCCTGCACATCGAGGTCGTGATCGATCGCACACATCCGATCGGCAGGAACGATCCCGCCGGAATCGCCGATGTGGTGCTTGAATCGGCGATCACCACCATCTGCGATCTGGAAGATTCGATTGCCGCGGTCGACGCCGCCGACAAGGTCGCCGCCTATGCCAACTGGCTGGGACTGATGCGTGGCAACCTCGAGGAGAGTTTCGAGAAAGGCGGCCGTACGATCACCCGGCGTCTCAACGGCGATCGCAAATATGTCGGGCCGGATGGGAAGGCGTTTGAGCTGCCGGGCCGCTCGCTCCTGCTCGTGCGCAATGTCGGGCATTTGATGACGACGCCGGCCGTCCGGCTCGCCGACGGAGCGGAGGCACCCGAAGGGATATTGGATGGCGTGGTCACCTCGCTGATCGCCCTTCACGATCTCAAGGCGCAGCATCGCTCTCGCAACAGCAGGGCGGGTTCGATCTACATCGTCAAGCCCAAGATGCACGGGCCTGACGAGGCCGCGTTCACCAATGCGCTGTTCGACGCGATCGAGGACTTGCTCGGCCTGAAGCGCAATACGATCAAGGTCGGGGTGATGGATGAGGAGCGCCGGACTTCTGCCAATCTCGCCGCGTGTATTCATGCCGTCAAGGATCGCCTCGTCTTCATCAACACGGGCTTTCTCGATCGCACCGGCGATGAGATGCACACGTCCATGCGGGCCGGCCCGATGATCCGCAAAGGCGAGATGAAAGGCGCGGCCTGGATTCAGGCCTATGAGGACAGGAACGTGCAGATCGGCCTTGCCTGCGGTCTTTCCGGCAAGGCACAGATCGGCAAGGGCATGTGGGCCGCGCCGGATCGCATGGCGGATATGCTCGAGCAGAAGATCGGGCATCCGCGCAGCGGAGCGAACACGGCGTGGGTGCCGTCGCCCACCGCGGCGACGCTTCATGCCACCCATTATCACCGCGTCGACGTCTTCGCGCGGCAGGATGCACGGCGCAATGAACCGGTGGCCTCGCTCGATCAATTGCTCCAGATTCCGATCGCGAACGGCCGCAACTGGCAGCTCGACGAGGTCCGCGAGGAACTGGAGAACAACGCCCAGGGCCTGCTTGGCTATGTCGTGCGCTGGATCGATCAGGGTGTCGGCTGCTCCAAGGTGCCCGACATCAACGATGTTGGCCTGATGGAAGACCGGGCGACCTTGCGCATCTCCTCGCAGCATATGGCGAACTGGTTGCTGCATGGGGTTGCGACCGCTGAAGAGGTGGACGGGGCGCTACGCCGTATGGCCGCCAGGGTCGATGCGCAGAATGCCGGCGATCCGCTGTATAGCCCGATGGCGGGGCACGAGTCGGAAAGCCTCGCTTATGCCGCCGCCCGTGCGCTGGTGTTTGAAGGAACCACCCAGCCGAGCGGCTATACCGAGCCACTGCTCCATGCGTTCCGCGCCCGAAAGAAACAAAGCGTGGCGTAAACGGGTAGCTTCAAGAGCCCGCTCCCTGATGAATAGCCCCGGCAATGCCGGTAAGCCGGGGGTCGGGCTCGCCGGACGTGATATCTCGGCCAAGCGTCTTTGGTTTGGGGTTTCCAGGCTTCGCCTTCGGGCTTTCACCGAAGGCAGCCTGGCCTTAAGTCATCTTCACTGGAGTTCGGATCACTTGAAAGGCGGCTTGCCGCGTCTTGCCAAGTCAGCCAGCCGGCATGGTGAAGTAGCTGGTGGGAGCAAGGAGCATATTTTCGATCTTGGTCGTCAGCACCCCGTTGCGCTCGCTTTCGGTCTTGCGCGCGATCCATTCCGGATCTGACGCAAACCGGCCCCACTTGTCATCGCGTTCCGCGAGGTCGGACCATTCGAGCAGATAATAGAGGGCATTGCTGGATGGTCCGACAAGCGTGGTCCAAAAACCGATCGGGCGAATGCCGAGCCGAGCCCATATGGCGAGCGTGACGTCGGTGAACCGGCGATGCAGATCGCCCAACTTTCCTGGCGCTGCCTCATATATTCTGAGCTCGTGAATCATGGACTGTTTCCCTCACAAACGGCTATCGATCGGCTGTGCTCGCCCATGCCGGCCCGGTTCGCGTGCAAGACCTGCTATGAGAGGTTTGGATGAAGCATCTTGTGTATGATTGTAGTCACCGATGCCATATCATCCTGGGTTCCAAGCTCGGAATCCGGGTATAGCCAGTCGTGCAGGAGGACGGAACCGGCCACCATTGCAAAGGCATAACGAACTGCCTGCCCTGGCTCGATTGCGGGGACCGTGTGAGAGTTGACGTGCTGCTCACGAATTCTATCGGCCGAGCTGGATAATAAATCGGATAGACTATGCCCTATCTCACGACCAATTTCGCTCGATTTTATCAAGGCCTTCAAAAGATCGCTATTCTTATTGAGAAACAAATATGTTTCCTGCGCACCGTATAAGTTCCTTTCCCTGATATCTGGTGCCATCGCATCGAGCTCGGCATGTAGCTCATTTATCTTATTATAAAATGGATCTACTATCGATATTCTAAATAATTGTGTCTTGTTGACAAAGTATTTAAATAGAAGCCGCTCGGATATACCTGCCAACTCCGCAATTTTCCGCGTTTTTGCCCCTGCCATTCCTTTTTCGGCGAATTCCGAGCGCGCGGCAGCCAAGATAAGGGCGCGAACCTCTTCTGTTGGCCTCCGACGCCGGCGCTTCGTGGCCGGTGTCTCGCTGGCTGCTGAGGGTCGAAGATTCATGCATTCAAGTCCCTTCTAGTAACTTTTTTTCGCTTCGGCCTACGTCTCGACGGCCCCGGAAGCCTCAGAAAAATGCGCGGATATGCGGGCAATCCTCCGGTCCAGTTATTCTGGCACGGGCGTGCAGTCCAGTCCGCATCTTGACATAAAGGGAAGTAAATGCTTCACAAAAAGGGGCCGCGTTCAGTCGGCCGAAGAGGAGAGCAGGATGGACGGAGAGGCGGGCGAATTGGTGGACCGGGCAGCCCCTCCCGGTAAGAGCGCGCCGGTGGATGAGCAGCTCCGCGCCATTCAGCCTGACGATCGCGTCACGGAGGCAATTCGCCAGCCAGGATGTTCGCTGACCCAAGCCTATTCCCTTCTGTTCGATGCGTACGCCACTCATCCGGCGCTGGGCGAGCGGGCCTGGCGTGTGGCGGAGACCGAAGAGGCCACGCGGGTGCGCGAGTATCTCGATGCGTTCGCAACGATCAGTTATGCCGAACTTGGGCAAAGAGTGACCGCGATCGCCACAGCCTGGCGTTGGCACGATAAGCATGCTGTCCGGCCGGGCGAATTCGTTGCGCTGTTCGGTCAGCCGGGGACTGATATCACCACCGGCATACTCGCGGCGATCTTCGCCCAGGCGGTGCACGTTCCTCTGCTGGCGTCACAAGCGGCGGACGACATCCGCACGATCTTGGGCGAGATTGAACCGGCGGCGATGCTGGTCGACATCCGCGATGTGGAGCGGATGCTCCCCTTCGCCTTGGCCACATCCTCGCTTCGCAGCTTCGTGGTGCTGTCGGCCGATCTCCGCATCGACGAGGATGCGAGAATCATCGAGCGCGCACGCGCGGCCCTGGCCGAAGCCGGCCATCCAATCGCCCTCGCCACCATCGACGAACTGATCGCCTTTGGGCGGGAGCGGACATTTGAACCGCTCCCGGCAGATCCCGCTGGCAAGGATGCCATGCTGGCGATCCTTTATACCTCGGGCAGCACGGGCAAACCCAAGGGCGCGATTTACAGCGAGGCGATCGTGCGCCTGCCGATCCTTCAGGTGGAAAAGGCGCAGGCCAATATCGCGCTCGTCTTCGCGGGAATGAACCACTCCCTCGGTTACTCGCAGGTATTCCGCACCCTTGCCCAGGGCGGGACCGTGCTTTTTACGCTCAAAAGCGACATGACGTCGCTGTTTGACGATCTGCGCATCAGCCGGCCTACCCACCTCAACCTGTTCCCCCGCGTGGTCGAGCAGATCTACCAGTACTTCCTTGGCGAGGTCCTGCACCGGGTGAGCAGGGGCCAAGCCCGGGCCGAAGCGGAGGCCGAAGTTCGCCAGTCCATGGCGAAGACGTTCCTGGGCGACCGGCTGGTCTTTGCGGTGGTGGGCGGCGCACCGATATCGCGGGAAATATACCAGTTCTTCGTGGACACCTTCGGCATTCCACTGTGCGTAGGCTATGGCTCGACCGAGACTTCGGGCGTGACTTTCGACGGCCGCGTCGATCGCCGCTTCGTTACGGATTTCGAACTGCGCGACGTTCCGGAACTCGGCTATTCCAACGCCGACCGCCCTTGGCCGCGCGGCGAACTGGCGGTCAAGACGCGCAGCGCCATCCCCGGCTACTATAAGGACGCCAAGGCCACGGCCGGGATCCGCGACGAGAATGGCTGGATACTCACCGGCGATGTGTTCGAACTGCGCGAGGGCGAGGAACTGGTCTGGATCGACCGGCGGAATAACGTGCTCAAACTTTCGCAGGGCGAATATGTCGCGTTGAGCCAGCTGGAGGTCGAGTACGCCGGGTCGGTCCCCTGGATCAAGCAAATCTATCTCTATGGCACCTCCTTCCGGCCCAACCTGGTCGCGGTGATCGTGCCTGACCGGGAACTCGCGGCCGAGCGGCTGGGTCATCCCCCTGACGAGACGGAACTACGCAGCCTGCTTTACGCGGGCCTGACCGAGGCTGCGCACAAGGCAGGTCTGCGCAAGTTCGAAATCCCGCGCGACTTCATCATCGAGGATGAACCGTTCACGATCGAAAGTGGTCTCCTGTCCACCATTCGCAAGCCGCTCAGGGCCGCGTTCAACCGCAAGTATCAGGAGCGCCTGGAGGCGCTCTACGACGGCATTGCGGCGCGCCAGCGCGAAGAAGTGCTGATGCTGCGCAATCCGGACTCGGGCCTGGCGATCGAGGACCGCAT
>CBFRWL010000124.1:0-7235 GCA_965727025.1 uncultured Sphingomonas sp. | reverse complement strand
CGGCGCAGGACGCGGAGCACCATGGCGCGTTCCTCGGGGCCGAGTTCGATCGCCCAGGCAATATGCGCCTCGTCGCGATCGGCTTCCACCAGGCGATCAAGCAGCGCACGCCCCTTATCGCTCAGTTGCACGAGCTGGCTGCGCCTGTCCCGCTCATCCGGCGCGCGTTCGACGAGGCCGAGCGCGGTCAGCCGTTCGACCCGCTTGCCGACGCCGGCGAGCGACAGCAGCAGGTGGCGGCGCAGCCCCGTGGGCGTGATGCTGTGCGGCGGCCCGACGCGGTAGAGCGCGTCGAGCACCATTAACTCGCCGGCATTGATGCCCTCGCGCGCGGACGCTCTTGCCACCCCAGCCTCGATCGATCGGGCGAGGTGGAGGATACGCGAGGTGACGTCGTAGCCCTGGATGGGCTCCTGCGGATAATGGGCGCTCCAGCGATCGACGGCGATGTCGACGACGTCACGCGGCTCGCTGTTGAAGGCCGGACCGGCCCGCAGCCGCCGGCCAGGCGCGCGGGCGAGAAACCCTTCCTCGACCAGGGCCGCCACGATCCGTGCGGCCGATGACTTGCTGGCGAAGCCCCACAGGTCGGCGAGCGCGGCCAGCGGCGGGATCGCCCCATGCTGCTTATAATACCCCCGCAGCCGATCCCTGATCGCGTTCCTGTCAAGCGCCATGTGGCAGAATTGGGGCTTTTCGCGACGCCGATCAAGCGCCCATGCGGGAGATCGCTTGCCCGATCGATCACGCGTAGCCGCGAGAAGCATCCCGACCCGGACGACGCTTTGCGCAGCTGCGCTTCAGCCGTAGCCGTAGGCTGAGCGGTAGTTTCGGTAGGCTTCCTCCAGGAAACCCGAATCGACCGCGAAATCCTCCGCTCTGTGGCGCTGAATCGTGCCAGGGCGGCGCGGATTGGCGATGAGCCAGGCACGCATCCTGTCGGCCACCGCGCCATCGAGCTCCAGCCCGAACTGCGCATAGATGCGCTCGACCGTGCCCATCTGGTCGGCGACGAAATCGTCGAAACGGATATCGAAGAAGCGGCTCGGATCCCGCACCTTCACCGCTTCGGTTCGGGCGAGCCCTTCGGCCCAGAATTTTGCCTCGCGAACCAGGATGTCCTTGGGCTCGACATTCGCGCCCTCGAACATCCGTTTCACGGAGCGCAGCAGATTGGTGATCGAGGGGATCGCCTGGACCGGATCGCGATGGGTATGAATGATCTTTACGTCCGGAAACACGTCCAGCACGGCGGCGATGGCGTGGAGGTCGGTCGGGTTCTTCATCAGCCACGTGCGGTCGCCCTGGCCGAGGCCGATCAGCTTCAGCGTGTCGGCCAGCCAACGGTAACAATGCCGTTCGTCGATGCTGCGGTACCATGCGTCGTAGCGCGGGATCGTCCACTGTGTCGGATACATGTTGTTGGCGAAGGTCGGTGCCAGCGAAAAGATCGATTCCTCCACCGCGTCGGCCGACATCATATGATCGTTGAGCATCTCGGGCGCGAGCGCGATCATCCGTTCCAACGCCGCCTTTGCGGACTGGTAGTCGGGCGCCTCTGTCCATGTCTCGACCGGCGGCAGTGGACGGGGAGCACGCACCATCCAGTGCGGCACTCCCAGGAATTGCGAATCGATCGCCATCAGATGATGGAGCGCGGTTGTACCGGAACGGACGATTCCGGTGATGATGATCGGTCGCCGGATCTCGACATCCCGATAGCCGGGATTCGCCTTCCAGGCCGCCACCGTGGCCAGCCGTGCGCGCAGCATCAGGCCGATCTGCGTCTCGGTCGCCCCAGCGCCTTCGGTTGAAAGGCGGCCCTCGCGATCAAGCTCGGCCAGGAACAGCTCATAACCCTCGCGGAAAGGGAATGCCTCATCCCCGAAATCGCTAAGGCCCGTCGCAGCCACCGCGTCCGCAAGGAACTGCTCTGCCCTGGGCGCGAAGGGCAGTATATTCTCGATCCTCGTCATGGGCTCTCCTCTCGAAACGGCAGGATATGCGGTGGTGACAGGGCGGGAGACTTCCCGTTTGGGAACGCATGCGCGATGTCCTCGCACAGCCGCTTGAAGCGAGCCGCTTCCATGCTGCACATGGGCTCGTGGTGACGCTCGGCTCCCGCCAGTCCGACGCCCGGCCCGCTGATGGCGGGGCGGCTGATGATCTCGCGCTGGTTGCGCTGATTCACGAGGGCGTGTTCGATAGCCAACCGTGGTCCGGTTTTCTCGCGGCGCTCCGCCGGCGGCTCGGCGCGCGTTACGCCAACGTGATCTTCCGCCGCCCCGGCTCACCCGATGAAGGGCTGATCGAATGGTCGGATGCCGAGGGCGGGGAGGCTAGCGCCAAGGCGATCCGCGCTAATTATGAGCGCTCCTTCATCGGGCTGGATCCCTTCCCCTATTTCCGCATGGAGCCTGGCCGCGTGCTCCGCCTGCCCGATCTGATGGGCGACAGCGACTATCGTGCTCATCCCTATTTTCGTGAATTCCTGCAGCCCAACGGGCTGGAGTACATGCTGCTCTTCCGCGTGGTGGAGCCGCGCGGGCACCAGGCCTGGGTGACCGTGACGCAACCGTACGACGGCCGCGATTTCCCACAATCGGCCACCAATCTCTGCGCGCTGCTTGTCCCGCATTTCGCTACCGCGCTGCGCTGCTATGGCGAACTCGAGGCCGCGCGCATCACCCGTGAAATTCGTGATCGGGTGATGCAGAAGCTGAATTTCGGCTGCGTGATCGTCGATGCGCGGCGGTTTGTAGTCCGCAGCGACGACAGTCCAGCGCGCTCGCTCGCATCGAACCTGCCGATCGGCATCGATGCTGCTGGAAAGGTGCGGCTGGCGAGCGCAGCCGCGGATCGGGAACTCGGCCTGCTGCTCGCCCGGATCGAGTCGGGCGCGCTCAATACTGCGCAGGCGATCGTCTCCGAATCCGACGAGCGGCTGGATGTTCTCGTGGTGCCGCTCGCGCGCTCAGTCGCGGGCGCCAGTGCGGCGGTCGCGACGGTCTATTTTCAGCTGCGGCCCGATAGCCAGCCAATTAGCCTCGAACAGCGTGAGCGGCTGCGTGAGCTGTTCGGTCTCAGTAAAACCGAGGCGCGCCTTGCCTTATGTCTCGCGGGGGGTCTCACGCTGGCGCAGGCTGCGGAGGAAATCCCGATCACCATCGAATCGGCGCGCACCTATTCGAAGCGTATCTTTGCCAAGACGGGCACGGCGCGGCAGGCCGACCTCGTGCGGGTACTCCTGAAAAGCGTCGTGACGCTGGCCTGATCCGGCTGCTCCCATCTGAGGTCGGGGCGTGAATAGCCCGCGTGATAAACAGGAGGCGAAAGGCGGGGACCGACTTTCGCAATAATCCGGGGGTTGGAGAACGTCCGGCCGTAGTCGCCATCGGGACGCCGCTACTGAGCAAATTCTACATCGCCGATAGGCGTAGTCTTTGCGAACGGGGCGGCGCCAGGCCGCCCCACCCATATCAGAAGAGGATGCGGAATTCACCGCCCAACGTCCTTGGCGGCTGGAGATAGATGGCCGTCTGCGGACGCGGTGTCGTTGCATTGAGCGCATTGCCCGCGCCGAAGATATGCGCGGCGTCGACATGGTTGAGCAGATTCTTCACCCAGAAGGTCAACTCACCCTTCACGCCGCCGCTGAGCGAAAGGTCGATGAGGCTGACCCGTCCGTTGACGCGGTTGCTCGAGGAACTGCCAACATAATAAGGCTTGGGCGTAGCGACCCCGTTGCTGACTACTGTGAACAACCGCACCGGGGAAGCCACGACCATCGCGCTGCTGCGCACCCATTCCGCATGGACCGCCAGCTTGGGCCCGGAGAACACGGGCATGCTGTAGTCGATTGAGATCGAGCCCGAATGCTTAGGCGCACCGAGCGGGTAAAGCTGCAGCATGGACGAGTTGGGATGCGCCGCGATGTCCGCCGCCGACGGGATCAGCCCGCCGTTTGCCGCGAAGGTCGGGTTGGTTAGGCGAAAGGTCGTCAGGGTCGCCGTATCGATGCCTACGAAGCGCAGGTTCGAATGCAAATAGGTGTAGTTGCCCGACAATGTGAGACCCGGGACCAAGTGCAGGTTAGTTTCCAGCTCGAAGCCGTTGGTCTTATATTTGGACGGCACGTTGAACGTATCTGAAACCGATGGATTGATCGCCGGATTGGACTGCAGCGACTGTTGCTGGTTGCTCACCGTGTTATGGAAGGCGGCGACATTGAAGGTCAGACGCCGGTCGAACAATTGGGACTTGAGGCCGATCTCCAGAGAATCGAGCTTTTCCGGCAGATAGGCGTTGAATACCAGCGAGCGCACGTTCGCGCCACCATCGCGGAAGCCGCTTGCATAGCGGAAATAGGTATTGATGGTCGGTGACCACTTGAACTTGACCATCGCCGCCGGATCGACGCGATCGGTTTTCGCCCGGTTTACGATCGGCGTGGCCAGCAGGTTGCCGCCGGAGATGGTGCGCCTGCCGGTCTTCGTATCGTGGCTGTAGCGCAGGCCGCCGGTAAATTCGAGCCGCTCGTCCAGGATTTCCGGCGTCCAGCTGGCCTGGCCGTAGGCAGCATAAGCCTCGGTCTTCGAGAACTGCCGGGTAAAATTGTTTACGCCCGCCGGCAGTAGCGGATTCACATAGGGTGGGCGTGATGGCTGGTTGACGGTCGGCGTGCACGCCGCGCCCGGAATGCCGGCGGGGCAGTTGGTGGTGAAACCGGCGTCGCGTTCGTCCTTGTCCGCTTCGTGGAAGTAGATCGCGCCAGCGGTCAGATTGAAGTTCTTGAGGTTGACGATCGCCTGGAATTCCTGGCTGAAGGTGCGTGAGCGCAGATATTCGGTCGCGCTGGGCTGGACCGAGGAGAGCGCAATCGACAGCGCCGCGCCGCCATAGCGAAGTGACTCCCGGACGCCGGTGATCGACTTGAGCGTCAGCTGGTCGGAGGCGTTGAACGTGAGGTTCAGCATATGACCGTTCGATTTGGTGATGAACGGCGTGTACATGAGGCTGTAGGGCGCGCTCTTGGGATAGTGATCATAATCCAGCGGTTGCTGCTGGAAGATTCCGCCGAAGGTCGTGAAGATTCTGGCTGGACCCGTGCCGCCCCCAGGATTGAAGATCGTTCCATCGGCGGTGGAGTTGGCGAAGAACGTAAAGCCCTGATCGTCCTTCGACCAGCTATTGTCGTAAGTGTAGAAAAAGTTCAGCGCACCGAAATCCCGCGCTACCGCGGCACGGATGCCGTGAGTGTCAAGCTGGTTGAAATCCTGATCATAGTCGCCCTGCTTGAAGTGGAAGGAAGAATTGGGGTTTGTATAGGGCGTCACACCTTCGAGCAGTGGATTTTTGACATTCTTCACATAGCCTTGATGTTTCCGGTACACGCCGGAGATTTGTACCTTGAAGCCAGCGATCTCCGGCAGGTCAACGCTGCCCTTGATCATCCGCTGGCCGAAATTGCCGAAGCCGGCGGTTAGATCGCTGCTGAAGCGACCGCTCGGCTTGCGCGAGACGATCTGGATCGCTCCGGCCTCGGCATTGCGACCGAACAGCTGACCCTGCGGCCCGCGCAGCACTTCGATCCGTTCGGGCGTAATCAGGTCGAGCGCCATGCCCTGCGCGCGCGGCAGATTGATGCCGTCAATATAGAAGGCGACGGCCATATCCTGTGTACCCTGCGAGGCATCGGAGGTACCGTAGCCGCGCATATTGAGAGCGATCGATACCTCGGAGCCCTGGAGAGAGTTGATCGCCAGACCCGGCACCTTGCCTGTGCCGAGATCAGCGGCGCTACTGATACCGCGCGTGCGCAGTGTGTCAGCGCTCAGCGCGGTGACTGCCAGTGGCACGTCCTGCAAACGTTGTTCCCGGCGTGTCGCTGTGACGATGATATCGGCCGTATCGGCGGCTTGAGATGAGGCAGGCGCAGCCTGCGCCAGGGCGATATCCGAGCTGCTCACGGCAAGCGCGCACAATATAAGTGTCCGCTTGGTCATATGTCCCCTCCTGTTTGTTGCCCCGGTTGAGTTTTGCGTGGCAACGTGCCTTTTGCACGCCGCTATCCAGGGCCTAGGAGCAACATTACATTTGATCTTTCGGCCATCGTCCAGCGATTGCGCTCGCTTGCCTGAGGATATCGTGCGTACGATGAATTACGTGCAACGGCCGCGGCTTCCAAAAAGCAGGATTTCAGGTGCCTCGCGCTTTCATCGGACATGATCGCCGCTCGAACTTGAAGGCCGCCTAAGGCCACGGCTTGGCACCGGGGATGCGGATCATGGCCACTTCGATGCGCCCTAGTGGGGTGCTCCGGCCGTATTCAGGAGAAGGAGGGTGCGGCGGCGGTGCCTCCGCACGCCGGATCGCGGTTACGCCGCGATCGCCTGTTCGCCCCGTGGCGCCGGGGCATTTTTGGCACCGCGCACGAGGCGGCCGGGCAATGCGCCGGTCGCCTCGCCATTGCGGTACGTGATCGTGCCGCTCACCACGGTCGCAACATAGCCTTCCGATTTCTGCGAGAGACGCTTGCCGCCGGCCGGCAGATCGGCCTTCACCTGCGGGCGGTGGAGCGCGATACGATCGAGATCGATGATGTTGAGATCGGCCTTGTAGCCCGTCGCGATCACGCCGCGATCGTTGAGACCCAGCGAGACGGCAGGCTGACTGGTCAGCGACTTGATCGCGGTCGGCAGGTCGATCCCGCGGCTGCCGACGCGCTGGGCCAGAATGTAGGTGGTATAGGCGGCATCACAAATCATGCCATAATGCGCGCCGCCATCGCCAAGCGCAGGTACCATGTTATCCTTGCCGATCAGCGGCGCCGACTTGGCGAGATATTCGCCGACATCGGCCGAATAGGCGCACAAGATAGCGCGGCCTTCATCCTCCAGCAGCGCGTCGTAGATCGCTTCACGCTCGTCCTTGCCTTCACGCGCCGCGCGGGCGGCGATGCTGTCTTCCGGCCGGAAGTCGTAATCCACGGGATCCGCCAGCGGATACAGGCTGGCCTTCATCTTGATCAAGCCAACGAAGGCAGGGTTCGGATCGTCCGGCTCTTCGGAGAGAATCTTCGCGCGCAAATCCGGATCGCGCAGGCGGGCGACCTTCTCGGCCAGCGGCAGGTTCGCGAGCGGACGGAAGCTGGGGTTGAGGGCGAAGGGATGGTAACTGAGATCGAGGCCGAACATCACGCCGATCGGGCGCGCCATGAATTGGCCGCGAACCTC
>CBFRWL010000123.1:0-7369 GCA_965727025.1 uncultured Sphingomonas sp. | reverse complement strand
TCGATCGGCGGCAACCACACCATGCATATCCTGCGCCGCAATCTCGATTGCCAGATCCTGCTGTTCAACAACGAGATTTACGGGCTGACCAAAGGCCAATACTCGCCGACCAGCCGCGTCGGCACGCGCTCGCCCTCGACGCCGTTCGGATCGGTCGATCGCTCCGCTTCCCCTTGCGCCTTCGCGCTCGGATCGGGCGCGCGGTTCATCGCGCGCGGCATCGATACCCACAAGAATCTGCCGAACGTCCTCAAGGCAGCCCATGCGCACCGGGGCGCGAGCTTCGTCGAGATCTACCAGAACTGCATCGTCTATAATGATGATGTGTTCGCGCCGTTCACCGAGAAGGCCAATGCCGCGGCCAATCAGGTCTGGCTGACGCATGGCGAGCCGATCCTGTTCGCCGGTGGCACCAAGGGCATCCATCTCGATCGCCATGATCTGAAGCTGGTGGTGGTCGATGTGGTCGACGGCAAATGGAAGGAAGCCGGGGTTATCGTCCATGACGAGACCAATCATGGCGTCGCCCAGATGCTGATCGACATGAAGCTGGAACAGGGCCTGCCGATCGCGCTCGGCGTGATCTACCAGGATCCCGCGCCCACCTATGACAGCGCGATGGTCGAGCAGAACCTCGCCGCCGGCAAGGGCAAGACGCCCAACCTGCAGGCGCTGATCTCCAAGGGCCAGACCTGGCAGGTCGAGAAGGAACCCCACGCGGTCTGATCAGACCGCGCGCGGATCATTCGCCCCTGCCCTGTTGCGCCTTCCGGCGATCATTGCTGCGCGCAAAAATATAGAGCAGCGGCGAGAGGCCGAGGATCACGCCCATGATCATGCCGATCAGCCGGCCGCGTTCCGCATGCTGTTCCGGCGATCCCGGGCTGGTCACCGCCCACAGGTAGAAGATCGCGAGCAATAGCTCCAATACGCCTACGACAAGCATGATCCGTTTGCGGTACGACATCGCTTCCCCCAAATTGGCTTGAAACCGGGTCCGATTTAGCATCGTTACGGCTCCATGTCGAAAACCGGTCCAGATCAAGCGTCAGCGATTGTCTGGTTCCGGCAGGATCTTCGCCTCAGCAACCAGGCCGCGCTGGCGGCGGCGGCGCACGAAGGCGCGGTGATCCCCGTCTATGTGCTCGACGACCAAATGCCGGGCGATTGGCGCATCGGCGGCGCGCAGCGCTGGTGGCTGCACCACAGCCTCACCGCGCTCGCGGCGGCGCTTGAAAACAGGGGCTCCCGCCTCGTTCTGCGCAAGGGCAGGTCATATGAGGTGCTGGCCGGGCTGGCGCGGGAGGTGGGCACGCGTCGCATCCATGCGCTTCATCATTATGAGCCGTGGTGGAAGGATGCCGAATCCGCCGTCGCCAGGGATCATGAGCTTTGCCTGCACGACGGCAACTATCTTGCGCCGCCCGAGCATGTCCTGAGCGGATCGGGCTCACGCTATCGCATCTTCACGCCCTGGTGGCGCGCGCTCAAGGCGCAGATGCCTCCTCAAAAGCCGGGCCGCGCACCAGCGCACATCGCCGCGCCTTCCAAATGGCCCGCGAGCGACATGCTATCGGATTGGGATCTGCTGCCCACCCGCCCGAACTGGGCGGACCAGTTCGGATACTATTGGCAGCCGGGCGAGGACGGTGCACGCGCCGCGCTTGATCGCTTTCTGCCCGCGCTCGACGAGTATGACGAAGCGCGCAACCTGCCCTCGCAAGACGGCAGCTCGCGCCTCTCACCACATCTTCATTTCGGCGAGATCTCGCCCGCGACAATCTGGCACCGTTGCGCTGCGCGGGCGCATGCCAAGGCCGAACCCTATCTGCGCGAGGTCGGCTGGCGCGATTTCGGCGCCAATGTCATCGATCAATTTCCCGATTACGCGCAACGCAATGGCCGCGACGGCTTTGCCGTGCGTTGGCGCGTCGGCAGCTCGGCCGACGCGGATTTTGAAGCCTGGACTCAAGGCCGCACCGGCTACCCCATCGTCGATGCGGGAATGCGCCAGCTTTGGGCGATCGGCTGGATGCACAACCGCGTGCGGATGATCGCCGCAAGCTTTCTGACCAAGCATCTGCTGATCGACTGGCGGCGCGGCGAGCTCTGGTTTTGGGATACGCTGGTGGACGCGGACTACGGCAACAACAGCCAGAACTGGCAATGGGTGTCGGGCAGCGGCGTGGACAGCAGCCCGTTCGGCCGTATCATGGCGCCGCTCTCGCAATCGGCCAAGTTCGACGCCAGCGATTATATTCGCCGCTGGGTGCCGGAGCTTGCCGGGCTCGACGACAAGCTGGTGCACGATCCCCATGCCGCCGGCTGCGCGCCATCGGATTATCCCGAACCCCTGATCGGCCACGGTGCCGCACGCGTGCGCGCCTTGGCGGCGCAGCATGGCAATTGAGGTAAAAATCTTCGGTTGCCAGCAGCTTAACGCCGCCTTTTGAGACTCGGGCAATCGATCGGGGGTGATGTTTACGCAGGAGCCTGGAGGGACCGCGTGATATCAGCCTTTTCGAGCGCGATCATGGGCATGCGCGCCAGCATGGCGCGGGCCGATATGAGTGCCGCGCGCCTGGCCGGCCAGACGAGCGATCCCGTTCCCGATCTGGTCGATCAGCTTCAGGCCAAATCCGCGTTCGATGCCAACAGCTTCTCGCTGGATATTGCGAACGAGATGCAAGAGAGTTCCATTCGTCTCTGGGCCTGACAGGTTCGTCGCAAAGTGCTGGCCCCGTAACGAAGCTATAGCTTTGGTTACACCGCGCCGTTCGTGCTATGGTGACCATGCGGGGAAGGGTTTGGTTATCCTTTTTCAGCGAAGGCAACAGCCGCGCATGTCGTCGCGGCGGAGTGCAGAATGGTGTTGAAAACGGCGTTGGCATTTGCGTTGCTGACTGGGTCAGCCTGTGCATTGGCGAAGGCCAATGACTATGCCGAAGGGCAGATCTGGGAATATAAAACGAGGCCACAGGATCCGGGATCGCTTCTCAAGATCCAAAAGATCAGCACCGATCCGACCCGTGTCGAAAACCGTGTAATCTATCATCTCAGCATTATCGGGGTGCATCTGAACGATCGCACGACGTCCCGCACGATCAGCCATGTGCCGGTTTCCCGCGAAGCGCTGGACGACAGCGTCACGCGGCTTTCACCGATCCGACCAATCTTCCCGGCGGCAACCGACGGCATCGCCGAATGGCGCAAAGCCCATGGTGGCGTCTTCACCGTTCCGATCGCGCAGATCATCGACATCGTCGAGAATACGATGAGCAAGATGCCCGCCGTAACCGCCGTGCCATGAGCGTGGCCCCTTAGCCCCGCAACACCCCCTCCCGGCGACAGTGGGAGGGGGTGCGGCCGGTGGCCCGATACGCCGACCATCGGCAACTGAACGGGCCTGCGAGCAACGAACGGCGCGGGCGAATTAATCCGGTGCACCAAAATAATCCGTACCTGACGGGCGATGTCCGTATCGCGCTGGGCGCGGCGGCGCGCCGCGGGCTATAGGAAAGGCGAATCGATGGCCCGGGGGATGGATCTCTCATGAAGTTTTTTGTTGATACCGCCGATACGAAGGACATTGCCGAGCTTGCAGCCACTGGCCTGTTGGATGGCGTGACGACCAACCCGTCCCTTATCCACAAATCGGGCCGCAAGTTTCTCGAAGTGGTCGAGGAGATTTGCGGGCTCGTGAGCGGGCCGGTTTCGGCTGAGGTGGTAGCGCTCGATCATGATACGATGATGAAGGAGGCGGCGATCCTGCGACGGATCGCAAGCAATGTCGCGATCAAGGTGCCGCTCACCGTCGACGGACTCAAGACCTGCAAGAAGCTTTCGGACGACGGCGTGATGGTCAACGTCACGCTCTGCTTCTCCGCCAATCAGGCACTGCTGGCGGCGAAGGCCGGTGCGAGCTTCATCTCGCCCTTTGTCGGCCGGCACGACGACAACGGGTTCGACGGGATGGAGCTGATCAGCGACATTCGCCAGATCTACGACAATTATGATTTCAGGACCGAAATCCTCGTCGCGAGCGTGCGCCATCCGGTGCATGTGCTGCAAAGCGCGAAGATCGGCGCCGATGTGATGACGGCGCCCCCGGCGGTCATCCGTGCCTTGTTCAACCATCCGCTCACCGACAAGGGCATCGAAGGCTTTCTCGCGGATTGGGCCAAGACCGGGCAGACGATCGGATAGTTTCTTGCGTTTTCTGCTTGGCGTCCTGCTTGCACTGACGACGATATCCGCAGCCTCCGGTCCGGCGGCAGCAAAGAGCCCGGCACCGGCCACGGCAAGGGTGAAGCTGCAAACCGATTTCGGGCCGATCGTCATTGAGGTCGATCTGCGGCACGCCCCGATCACGGCCGCCAATTTCCTCGCCTATGTCGATCAAAAACGGTTCGATGGCGAAACCTTCTATCGGGCGGCACGCAATCGCAATGCGCCGCAATATGGGCTCGTCCAGGGCGGGATCGATCACAAGATCAGCCGCGCGCTCGCCCCCATTGCGCATGAGCCCACCAGCAAAACGGGGCTTCATCATGTCGATGGCACCGTATCGATGGCGCGCAACGAGCCCGGCACGGCGATGGGCGATTTCTTCATCATCGTCGGTCAAGGCGCCTCCTATCTCGATGCCGGGCCGAACGGGAAGCCGCCGGGCTATGCCGCCTTCGGCCATGTGGTAAGCGGCATGGACATCGTGCGGAAGATCCTGGCGCTGCCAACATTTCGCGGCGGCTACTCCTACGAAACGATGGGCCAATCGATCAAAAAGCGGGTGAAGATCATCACCGCCCGGCGGATATGATCGGCAACGCACCTCACCGGCGAGACCGACTTCCTGCGCGGCCAGATCGCGGAGTTCCTGGCGACCGTGAGAGCGGCGTGACGCTCTCCTAAACGGACCGGCGTCCCGTAAAGAGCTGTACGAGCCCCACGATGAGCGCGATCACCAGGAGCAGGTGGATCAACCCGCCCGCAATGTGAAACGCAACGCCTGCGAGCCATAGAACAAGCAGGATGACAACGATCGTCCAGAGCATGGCGCAACCTCCAACGCGACGTGAAACGCCCTGCTCGGCGGCAACGTTCCCGACCAGGTGCTGGGCGACAGCCCAAGCGATCGTTACGGCCCTGCTTCGGACAAATCCGTAATGCAGCCGCAGATTAACCAAGCTATTGGAATCTCAGCAAAGGCAAGGGGGCTTATCCTTTGCATGGGCCGCCGGAGTTGAGACGTGGGGTGATCCTCCGGCGGCACATTCCCTGAACACGCTGTTTCTGCTGCCGCCGCTTGCGATGACGCTCGCGACGAGCCATCGCTTCTCAACATGACATCTTGGCACCGTGGCCGCCCAGCGGGGAACCGTGCGACATCAGGGTTCGTTGGAGTCCGCAGTACATAACAGCCAAGGAGTTTGGACAATGTATCGTACCGGCTTTTCGGGGGCAGGCACCGCAATCGTCGGATGCCTCGCGTTGCTCGCGTCACCGGCGCTGGCGGGCAAGGCGGACCGGGCGCGGGCCGCAATTGCGGAAGCCCAGGGCAAGGTGGATGCCGCTGACAAGATCGGAACCGCGAGCGAAGCGCCTCATATGCAGGCCGAAGCACAAGCCGCCCTGCGCGCTGCGCAGGAGAGCCTGAAGAGCGGGCATAAGGAGCGCGCAATCGCTGAAGCCAATCATGCTTCGCAGCTCGCAGACACTGCTCTGGGCGAGGCTCAGCGCCGCAAGCAGCAAGCCGAGGCCGATCAGCGCGCCCAAGCCGAAGCGGCTGCCGCCCAAGCGCAGCAGGCAACCCAGGAAGCCAATGCGCGCGCCGCCAACGCTGAACAGACGGCTGCTGCCGCTGCGGCCGATGCTGCCGCTGCACGCGCCGCCGCTGCGACCCCAGTCGTAGTACCTGCGGCGCCGACCACCACGGTGACGACGCAGACCGAGAAGGTTGCTTCGTCGAGCGCGACCCGGCCCGTCAGGCACAAGGTCGTCAAACGGCGGACCACGACCACGCGTCCGGCCACGGCCGTTACCGAACGGACCACGACTACCGTCACCACCGGTCAGTAACTTACAAGGCCGTTGACGTGGGAGCCGCTCCCCTTGGGGGGCGGCTCCTTCATTTTGACCGCCACGCCGCGCAGGCGAGCGCTTCGGCGGCTGCGCGCACGCCGCTTTCCCATGCGCCATGCGCGGTCGAATAGTCGGTCACGTGGGTGGCCTCGCCTGCGAAAAACAGCCGGCCGTCGACCGGGGCCGCCAGCATGCCGCGCGACGAGGCATGCCCAGGCAGAGCGTGGCTGTAGGAACCGTGGATCCAATCGGCTTTGCGCCACGCGGTGCCCGCAAGACAATTGAGGCGAGTGCGGATGCGGCTGCCGAGCAACTGGGCCAATTCCTCCACGGCAAAGGCGAAGGCGGCGTCGAGCCCTTCCCGCTCGAGCGCCTCCGCACAGCCGCCGCCCAGGAAACATTCGATCACCGGCCGGCCCATCGGCATGATATAATAGCTGCCGGTGCAGCGGCTGGATGGATTGCCCAGCAGGTGCGTCTCGCTTTCCAAGCCATGCCCGTCGCGAAGGGCTAGAAAAATCTTGTCGGCCAAGCCGAGCGGCAAATGCGCCGCGGCATGGCAATGATCGTCGATCGCGGGGGTGAAGCTGATCGCGCCTGAAGCGAGCACGGTCGGCGGGACTGCGAGGATTACGGCACTGACGCTGAGTGACCCGCTTGGCGTCTCCAATCTCAGCACCTCGCCGCCATGATCGATTCGCGTCACCGGCGTGCCGAGCTTCAGGGGAATGGGCGGCAGCAACGCCGCGATCAGCGTGCCATAGCCTTGCGGCAGCCGCCAATTATGCTCGGATGCGGCTTCATCATAAGCCAGATAGTCGGCTACCGAAAGCTGCGCCAGGGACGCGCCGTTGATATAGCCGCTGAGCGCATCGAGATAGGCGTTCCAGCGCCCGCCGGGCTCAAGCGCATCGGCGGCGCAATCGCTGGCCGGCGGATCATGCTCCAGCCGATCCACAAATGCTTCGAACGCAGCGTTGGCGGCGCGCTGATCCTCGGGTGGAAAGCCGAGATCGCGATATTGCTCGCGCCATGCCGTCGGCCCGCGAAGAACCGAAAAGCCATTGGCCTCGGCCAAGCCCACGAGCGGATTGCGTTCGGCCGAATGAAGCCAGCCGCAGCCGAGATCGAGTGGCAAGCCGGAGAGCGTCTGCGTCCACGCCCGCCCGCCGACCCGCTGGCTCGCCTCGATCAAGATAGCCGATCGGCCGGCGTCGAAAATCGTGCGGGCAGCGGCAACGCCCGCAGCGCCTGCCCCTATGATCGCCACATCGAAATGCTGGTTCAT